>JAAURU010000048.1 GCA_012032075.1 Flavobacterium sp. | reverse complement strand
AAATAACCTAAATCATTTCTTAAAACATTTAGAATTGTTTCTAACGTTTTTCCTTTATCGTGACTTCGTAAACCTTTTACGTTTTCAAGAAAAATTGCTTTTGGCTTATGTTTTTTGATAATTTCTGCAACATCAAAAAACAATGTTCCTCTTGTATCATGGAAACCACCACGTTTTCCTGCAATTGAAAATGCTTGACAAGGAAAACCTGCACAAAGTAAATCGAATTCTTCTGGAATATAATTTTTAATTTGCTGTTTTGTAATGTCGCCAAATGGAACTTCTCCGAAGTTTACTTTGTAAGTTTTTTGAGCTTCTTTGTCCCATTCACTTGTAAAAACACATTTCCCGCCAAGGTTTTGCATAGCAATTCTAAAACCACCAATTCCCGCAAATAAATCTATAAATTTAAAAGTATAGTTTTCTGGAGTTGGAAACGAAACGTTTTCAACTTCAAAAAGAAGTTGTTGCATTGCATCTTCAGCAACAATTGAAAGTTTTTCTTCTTCTTGTTTGTAAGTTACAAAATCATTTAAAACTTCTAAAGCATCATCTTTATAATACTTTGAAACTCCGTTATGAATATTGTGCAAATAATGAGTTAAAACCGCTTTTCCATTTTCATTTGGTTTAACAAGTCTTACCTGATAGCGTTTGCCATCAAATTCGTCAATACTTATTTTTCCTTTTAACTTCATTTAAAATTCAATTCTATTTTTCGCAAGTTCGTAATTTTTGCGTTATGAATTATCGTAAATCAGAAAAGTATTTCACGAATTTTTCAACAACTTTTAAAGTTTTTTTGGTTTTATGAAACGAAAATTTTTCTTTTTTATTCCGGATTCCACGGGTTTCAGTTAACTTGTTTATATGCTCAGTTTTTACTTTTTATTGAGTATATCTGTTCTAATTAGGCTGTATATGCTCAACTCTTATTATTCTTATGTTACAAATCAAAACTATCTCTTTCACACTTGCAATACGTATAAATACGTATTTTTTGCCCTTTTTTAGCTTTTTTTTGTACGTGTTTATACGTATATGAAGTTTTTTTGGGTAAGAAGTGTGTTTGTAATCGTTTTACTTTTGGTAAAAATAAAAAGAAAGTAAATGGTTTTTTTACGGGAATGCGTAAGGGAAGTATAGTTTTTTTTTGTTTTTGATGAGATTCTTCTATACTTCGACAAGCTCAGCACATGCTATTAGAATGACAAGATTTTAGGTTCTCGATACTTTTTCAATTCCACGTTGTTACATTGAAAAAACTCGAACTGACGTGCGAGGATATCCTTAGTTCTATTGAAATTGTGTTTAAAATTCTAAACGTTTTTTGAGGCTCGATAGGAGTGGAAATCCTGTCATTGCATAAGTTGTTCTTGTTACTTGATTGCTTCGTTCCTCGCAATGACAGATTATAAAGGATAGTAGGTGTGATTTTCTATCGAAGTTTTGCTGTTGTGCTTCTAATAACTTGGTTTAAGATTCTAAAACAAGAATTAGAATGAATAAAAAATGTCTTAGAATTTCTAAGACATTTTTTATTATAAGTTCACTCTTATTTTCACCTAAGAAACATCTACAGTTGTAGCTTCTGCTATTTTTTTGTAGGTTCCATTTACTAGCTTTTCTCGAATCGCTTCAAAAGCTGCTAAAGTTTCTGAAATATCTTCTAAAGTATGAGAAGATGTTGGTATCATTCTTAAAAGTATAATACCTTTTGGTATAACTGGATAAACAACTATTGATAAGAAAATACCATAATTTTCTCTTAAATCATTTACCATAACCATTGCTTCTGGAATTGACCCTTCAAGATATACAGGTGTTACACAAGTGTTTGTATCACCTATATTAAATCCTCTTTCTTTTAATCCGTTTTGTAAAGCATTAACGTTTTCCCATAGCTTATCTTTTAAACTAGGGTTATCTCTTAACAATTGTAATCTTTTCAGAGCACCAACAGTTTGAATCATTGGTAATGATTTTGCAAACATTTGAGAACGCAAATTATATTTTAAATAGTCGATTATATCTTTATCTGCTGTTAAAAATGCTCCTATACTTGCCATGGACTTTGCAAAAGTAGAAAAATATACATCAATACCATCTTGACATCCTTGTTCTTCTCCTGCTCCTGCTCCTGTTTTACCTAGGGTTCCAAAACCATGTGCATCATCAACTAATAAACGGAAATTGTATTTCTTTTTCATTTCAACAATTTCTTTCAACTTTCCTTGTTGACCTCGCATCCCAAAAACACCTTCTGTAATAAATAAAATACCACCACCTGTTTCGGTAGCCATTTTAGTTGCTCTTTGAAGGTTTTTCTCCATACTTTCCAAGTCGTTGTGTTTGTATGTAAAACGTTTCCCCATGTGCAAACGAACTCCATCAATGATACAAGCATGAGCATCAACATCATACACAATTATATCATTTTTTGTAACCAATGCATCAATTGCAGACATTATACCCTGGTAACCAAAGTTTAATAAATATGCTGATTCTTTTTGAACAAAAGCTGCTAATTCATTTTCTAATTGCTCATGAATTGTTGTATGACCACTCATCATTCGAGCTCCCATAGGATAAGCTGCTCCATATTGTAAAGCGGCATCAGCATCTACTTTTCTAACTTCTGGATGATTTGCTAAACCTAAATAATCGTTGATACTCCAATTTAAAATTTCTTTTCCATGAAATTTCATTCTTGGTCCTAATTCTCCTTCTAATTTAGGAAACACATAATATCCTTCTGCTTGAGATGCCCATTTCCCTAATGGTCCTTTATTGTTTTGAATTCTTTCAAATAAGTCTTTTACCATGATATTTTTTCATTTTGAAAACGTCGCAAAAATAAGAATTAAAATCTGTATTTAATAATTTTTTATTTATTAGTAAAATATAAATATTTAACTTACTTTTGCACCTGAATGACACAGAAATGTGGTTACACATTCATCATAAAAGTCGATCGCTCCAGGTCGGCTTTTGTACTTTTATATAATTATGGTTTATTTTGATTTAAGAAAACCAATTTCTAACCATTTCTAATTCTATGTTTTGAGAACTTCTATGTTCAAATTCATTTGTTTTTGTATTGTAAATATAGTCTCTTTTCCACTCAAAATGATTTTCTGCTAATTGCTTAATTGCTGAGCAAACATATTCCATTTCACTATTTGTAGTAGTTGGATGAATAGACATTCTAATCCACCCTGGTTTTTGTTCTAAATCACCAGCTGAGATTTGACAAACAATTTTATGAGAAGTTTCTGGATCAACATGAAGTAAATAATGACCATATGTACCCGCACAACTACAACCACCTCGCGTTTGAATACCATATTTATCATTAAGTAATTTTACACCTAAATTATAATGCAAACCATTTATATAAAAAGATATTACTCCTAATCTATTTTGATGTTGTGGAGCCAAAATATTTATATTTTCAATAGTTCCTAACTCATTAAAAATATATTCTGTAAGTTCTTTTTCTCTATCTAAAATATTTTTTAACACCCATTTTCTCCTTTAATTGAATTACTAAAGCAGCTTTTATTACTTGTAAGAAACCTGGTGTTCCACCATCTTCTCTATCTTCTATATTATCAATATATTGATGTTCACCCCATGGATTTGTCCATCTTACAGTTCCACCACCTGGACAATCTGGTATGTTATTTTTATATAAGTTTTTATTAAAAACCATTACACCACAAGTTCCTGGACCTCCTAGAAACTTATGTGGTGAAAAGAAAATAGCATCTAAATAAGATTCTTTATCAACAGGGTTCATATCTATTTCTACATAAGGACCAGAACATGCAAAATCCACAAAACAAACACCATTATTTTGATGCATTATTTTAGCAAGCTTATGATAAGGTGTTTTTATTCCTGTTACATTTGAGCATGATGTTATAGAAGCGATTTTAAAACTTCTATCCTTATATTTTTCTAATAGTACTTTGAAATTTTCTAAACAAAACAATCCTTCCTCATTTGCAGGAACCACGACTACATCTGCTATTGTTTCTAACCAAGATGTTTGATTTGAATGATGTTCCATATGTGAAATAAAAACAATTGGCTTTATTTCTTTAGGAATATTAGTGTATTCTTTTAAATTTTCTGCAACTCTTAAGCCTAAAATTCTTTGTAACTTATTAACTACACCAGTCATTCCAGTACCATCAGTAATCAATATATCATTGGAAGACGCATTAACATGCCTTTTAATAATGTTTCTAGCTTCATGGTAGGCCATTGTCATAGCTGTTCCAGAAATAGTTGTTTCAGTATGCGTATTAGCTACAAAAGGCCCAAAATCATTCATTAATTTTTCTTCAATTGGACGATATAAACGTCCACTTGCAGTCCAGTCTGTATAAATAATTTTTTTTTCTCCATAAGGAGAAATAAATGATTGATTAATACCAATAATATTATCTCTAAACTTTTTAAAATATAATTCTAATACTGTTGAAGACTGAGTTGTAATCATAAGGATTTAGTTTGATACAAAGATACTGAAATTTAGAATAATCGGATACTAACTTCATTAAATACCTATTTACTCTTAAGAAAAAAAGCTCTGAAAAAAATCAGAGCTTTAATAAATAATAAATTAAAATAATTATTCTTTAATTACTTTTATAGATTGTACAGTATCATCAATAATAACATTAACAATATAAGCACCACTATTTAATTGTGACATGTCAATTTTAGTCTCATTATCGTTAACATTTCTTGATATTACTTCTTGACCTAACAAGTTAATAATTTTAACTGATGAAATTGAAGTTGTATATTCTAATGTTAAAATATCTTTCACTGGATTTGGGTAAACTCTGAAACCAGCTACATTAAAACTTGAAGAACTTAATGAAGCATCGTATGCAGAAATTTTAAATTGATTAAAGACGTCATTACCATATTCCCAAACTCTTACATGAATTAATTCTCCAGCTGTTCTTCCTGATAATGAAATTAAAGAAAATAATCCGTCTAAACTATCATCATCATCACATTCAATTAGTAATAAATTTCCGCAATTTCCTGAGTAAACTGCCATTCCTGTATCATTCAGTGTAGTGCCATTACTATTTGTTTCTATTATTACACTTCCTGAAGTAGGGATTGTAACTTGATACCAAACATCTCCACCTAAATAGTTTGCACACAAAGGATCAGGTACTGTTGAATTTGTTGCACCTACATTTGTTCCAATAACTTCATTATCAACAAAAACACCTCCTATTGTTAAAACTTGTGCTGCTGTACATAAATCATTTGCAGGTGGTGATGGTGCTGTAGTAAACATTAATGTTGTCCAATTACTAAATGTTCCTGCCCCACAATCTGTTCTTAGATGAAAGTAATAAACTGTAGAAGGAGTTAATCCACTAGCATTGTAGGTCAAAGCCGTTGTAGCAATACCTGATCCTGTAGGATTTGCAACTAAATTATCTAATACATATTCATAATTTCCAGAAGTTGCTGACCATGATAAATCTGCAGCAGTACTTGATAAATTTGAAACAGTTAATCCAAATGGATCTTGACAAGCAGGTGTTACATTGATTGAGATATCATCAATCGAAATATACCATGGAGAAAAATTCATAAATCCTTTAATTCCCACATAATAAGTACCCGAAGTAGCTGGTGTAAAGGTTCCAACAAATTGTTGGTAATTTCCATTAACGATTCCAGTTGAAGGCACAATCACATTAGTCATTCCTGCAGAAGTCGCGGTGGTTCCATAACTTGCTAAAACATTAGCATTTGTAGCTGTTGCTCCATCTTGACGAGCATAAAACTGCATAGTATAACTAGTTCCCCCAACTAAATCGATTGGGATAAATATCCAATCTTCATTACCATATCTTAAATATGCATTCCATGAACCCGTTCTAGGTGTTCTGTTGTAATCTGTTAAAGAAGTATTCGCACTCCAAACTTGTGTGCCAGTAATCGACTCTTGTGATAAACATCCACTAACAGAAGCATCTTGAACATAACCTGACTCAAATCCTTCAAAATAAGGTATTGTATAAGCCACACATGGAGTTCTAAAAGTGACTGGCCCAACCCATGAACTTTTATCTCCAAAACTACAAACAGATCTAATATATATTTCATAATTTGTATTTGACATCAATCCTGTAATAGAAAAAGGTTGGGTATCTATCGGAGTTCCTAAACCTGAAGGAACACCTGTTCCTGGTGCTTGTAAAACATATTCCCAATCAAATGCACTTCCATTTTCTGTCCAATTCATACTTGCGGAAGTTGTTGTTATATTGTTTACTAATAAATTAGTAGGCGGTATACAAGTTGGAGCTTCAACAATTCGAATATCATCTAAAGAAATATCCCCAGTAAAATCTGTACCTCTAATTCCTCTAAATCGAACCTGAATTATTCCTGAATAAGCTGATAAATTAACAATTCTATTTAGCCATGGATCTGTTTGAATAGTTTGTTGTTGACCAATAATCACATCCACATCATTTGTCCATGTTGAACCGTTGTATACATCAATGTGCAATTCACCCATTGCTACTCCAAACATATGATAATAAAACTGTAATGACGGAACCGTTAATGCACTAACATCAACCAAAGGAGAATAGAGTTCAGCAATTGCTCCAGTGGTACCACTTGTCGCTTCTGTATAAAAATATTTTACTCCACTATTTGCAACTGAAGCACCAGTTCCAGCTGATGGAGTTGTGCCAGTACCAGTAACATCCCATCTAAAAGCTGTAGTTGTTGCAGTTGGATTTGAAGACCAACAATCGGTTACAGTAGAGTTAGTAGTTACAGTAGCACTTTCAACATCATATGTCCAAGGTGCTGAAGCAACTGTACAATTTGTTCTAAAGGTAAATGGTCCGCCCCATGCACTTTGAGTTCCTCCACAATCACTTCTTAACCAAACATAGTAAAGTGTGTTAGCAGTTAATCCAGTTAAATTAGCAGTTGTTGCTGTAGTAGCAGTACCTGCAACTGTAGGTGTTGTATTAACTGTTGAATAAAAATACTCATATCCAACAGATGGTGATGGTACAATTGCATTCCAATTTAAAGTTGCTGTAGTAGCTAAAACTGATGTAGCATTAAATCCACTTGGTGCAGCACAATTTGGTGGTGTCCAAGTATAAGTAAGACCTGAAGTAGGTAAAACTGTACTGCTAAACGTAATAGTTGCTGTATTTGTTGCTCCAGCAGTAGTAGCTGACCAATCAGTAGTACTTGTTCTATTATTAAATAATGTATTATTTGCTCCTCTTAATCCTACTTGTGGAGTTGAAGAAGTTGTTGAACCTACTGCATTTCCATATACAAAACTAACTGTATTAGTTGTTTCATTTAAAATAATTTGAAAGTCTAAAGTTCTCAAAGTTGTATTATATGGACGTATTCTTTTATATTGAATTGTCAAACTTCTATTAGGTGCAGTTCCAGATAAAACATAACTTATTTTTCCTATAGCAACATGAAAAGTTCTACCTGTTCCGCCACTAGTACAATTTGCACTTAATGTAACCGTTGCACCTGTTACTGAAACAACTGTAGTGTTGACAGGAATCCCCGTTCCCGAAACTACTGCTCCAACAACAAATTCAGAAGCTAAACCAGATGTAATTGTTAAATCTGGTGATCCTGATACATTTGTTCCAACTGCAGCATAACCTCCGTTAAGATCCAAACCAAAGGGAGAAAATGCATTTGAAAACGTTCCAGTATTTCCAATAGGTCCATACACTCCTGCAATTGGACTTGTAGTACCTATTGAAATAAAACCGTTAGTATTGACATATAGGTTTGAACCCATTAAGTAAGCACTACCATTAAACGTAAAATCAAATGGTAACACAATAGTATAATTAACATCGTCTAATGAAGTTGCCGCAGTTCCACTAGCAGTTGTTTGTGTTGCTAATACAGTCTCCCCTGTAATTTCTGTATAAGAACCTGTACTTTGAGAAAAGGTATAAGCACCTATTTGGGCTTCTAATTGCCAACATGTAAAAATAGCAAAAAGCCAAAGCGTAATTTTTTTCATAAAATATTAAGAATTTGTTAAGTAATTGCTAATATAACTAAAATAAAAGCAATAGAACCAGCTCTTAATATAATATCGATGAAAAGTTAAAAAACTAGATGAAAAACGAAAATCCTTATTGAATTCAATAAGGATTTTTGTAATAAATAAAATATATTATTTCAAACTTTCTAAACTTTGCTCAATTGTTGCAATTTTAGCTAAGGCATCAGCTTCTTTGTTTCTTTCATTTGCAATTATTTCTGGTTTAGCATTAGCTACAAACTTCTCGTTTGACAATTTTATTTGCACTGATTTCAAGAAACCTTGTATATATTTTAATTCCGCTTCTAATTTATCAATTTCAGCAGTTATATCGATGTTACCAGCAATTGGAATAAAATATTCGTTTGATTTTACTCTATAAGTCAACGCTCCGTTTATTGCTTGAGTAACATATTCTAAACTATCAATGTTTCCTAACTTTATGATTACAGCATCAAAATTTGTCGTTACTTTTTCATTGTTAATCACTTTTAAATCGATAAGGTCTTTAAAAGCAATATTTTTCTCTTTACGAATGGTTCTAATTCCAGAAATAACTTCTGCTGCAAAATCAAATTCAGCGATTAAGCTAGCATTTGTGTCTTTCATTGTTGGCCAAGTTGAAATAATCAAAGCTTGTTCTGGAGTTCTTTCTGCAATATATTGCCAAATTTCCTCCGTTAAGAAAGGCATAAAAGGATGTAATAATTTCAAATTAGCTTCTAATAATTCAATTGCTTTATCAAAAGTAGTTTTATCAATAGGTTGTTGGTAAGCTGGTTTAATAATTTCCAAGAACCAAGAACAGAAATCATCCCAAACCAATTTGTAAATGCTCATTAAAGCATCAGACAATCTGTATTTTTCAAAATTATCTTCAATTTCAGCTAATGATTGTTGCAACTTAGCTTCATACCAATCAATCGCAATTTTAGATGCTTCTGGTTGTGCAATATCGGCCACTTCCCATCCTTTAATTAATCGGAAGGCATTCCAAATTTTATTCGCGAAAGCTTTACCATTATTACATAATTCTTCATCAAACATGATATCATTTCCTGCAGAAGCACTTAAAAGCAATCCAACACGAACTCCATCTGCACCAAATTTTTCAATTAATTCTAATGGATCAGGAGAATTCCCAAGTGATTTTGACATCTTACGACGTTGTTTATCCCTAACTAACCCTGTTAAATATACATTATTGAAAGGTTTTTTTCCTGTGTATTCATAACCTGCAATAATCATACGAGCAACCCAAAAGAATAAAATATCTGGGCCAGTTACTAAGTCATTTGTAGGGTAATAGTATTTAAAATCTTCACTTTCTGGATCTAAAATTCCTCCAAAAACAGCCATTGGCCATAACCAAGAGGAGAACCATGTGTCTAAAGCATCTGCATCTTGTTTTAAGTCAGAAGTACGAAGTTGGAAGTTGGAAGTTTTTGCCTGAGCTAACTTTAAGGCTTCTTCAATATTTTCTGCAACTACGAAATCTTCTTTTCCATCACCATAGAAATAAGCTGGAATTTGTTGTCCCCACCATAATTGACGAGAAATATTCCAATCTCTAATATTATTAAGCCAATGTGCGTATGTATTATTAAATTTACTTGGATATAGTTTAATTTCTTCAGTTTCTAAAACTGCTTTAATGGCTGGTTTAACCAACTCTTCCATTTTCAAAAACCATTGATCTGATAACCTTGGTTCAATAACGGCTTTCGTTCTTTCTGAAGTTCCCACTTTATTCATGTGGATTTCAGTTTTTACTAAAACACCACTCTCTTCTAATTCTTTAGCAACTTCTTCACGAGCAACAAACCTATCTTTTCCTTGATAATGCAATCCAAAACTATTTAACGAAGCATCTTCATTAAAGATATCGATGATTTCAAGATTGTGCTTGTTTCCTAATGCTGCATCGTTAACATCATGAGCTGGAGTTACTTTTAAGCAACCTGTACCAAATTCGATGTCCACATATTCGTCTTCGATAATTGGAATAATTCTGTTGCAAATAGGAACAATAGCTTTTTTACCTTTTAAATGTGTAAAACGTTCATCATTTGGATTGATACAAATGGCAGTATCTCCAAAAATAGTTTCTGGACGTGTTGTTGCGATGGTTAAAACATCATTTGTACCTTCAACTTTATAATTGATGTAATATAATTTTCCTTGACGTTCTTCGTGAATTACTTCTTCATCTGACAAAGTTGTTTTTGCTTCTGGATCCCAATTTACCATTCGATAACCGCGATAAATCATTCCTTTATTGTATAAATCAACGAAAGATTTAATTACAGAAGCTGACATATCTTCATCCATTGTGAATTTAGTTCTGTCCCAATCGCAAGAACATCCTAATTGTTTTAGTTGTTCTAGAATAGTTCCACCATATTTGTCAGTCCAATCGTATGCGTGTTTTAGAAATTCTTCACGCGTTAAATCGGATTTATTAATGCCTTCCGATTTTAATTTTGCCACTACTTTTGCTTCGGTTGCAATTGAAGCATGGTCTGTTCCAGGAACCCAACAAGCGTTGAATCCTTTTAGTCTTGCTCTACGAATTAAAACATCTTGAATAGTGTTGTTCAACATGTGTCCCATGTGCAAAACACCAGTAACATTTGGTGGAGGAATTACTATTGTATAGGGTGTACGTTTGTCTGGTGTTGAGTGAAAATACTTGTTTTTCATCCAGTAATCGTACCATTTTTGTTCTACGTCTTTTGCGTTAAATTGTGCGGGAATTGTATTGTTCATTTTGTGTTTTTCTAAAATTAATAAAGTGACCAAAAAAGCCAAAAGTTTAGCTAATTAGCCCTGATGGAAGTGGAAATCCTTTTATTGCTTATTATAGTTCTCTTTTTAAATTGCTTGTTTTGTGCAATAAAAGATTGCAGCGGACAGCAGGAAAAAGGCTTCCAAATGAAGATTATTGACTCGCTCAAAAGAGAAAAAATAAATTTTGGTACACATTTTGTATTAATTGAAATGCAAAAGTAACGATATAAGCTAAAATAAAAAAAGGTTTTTAATTTGTTCTTTGCGATAAAAAGATTTATTTTTACATAAATCATTAATTTTAAATATGATGAAAAATTTATTTGGGTTTTTAGTAATTTGCTTGTTTAGTTTAAGTTCATTTGGTCAAGATGGCCCAAAAATTGAATTTAAAACAGAAACAATCAACTATGGTGACGTAGTAAAAGGAGAAGATGATGGTGTTTGTATTTTTGAATTTACGAATACTGGTAACGCTCCATTAATTATCTCAAGTGTAAATTCCAGTTGTGGTTGTACTGTTGCAGACAAACCTTCTGAGCCAATTATGCCAGGAAAATCAGACAAGATTACTGTGAAATATAATATGAATCCTGGCCCAATTAGTAAAACAATTACTGTTGAAAGTAACGCTGTGAATAAACCAAATGGTGTTGTTCCTCTTAGGATTAAGGGTACAGTTATTGTGAAAGAAAATAAATAGTTTATTTTAATAGAAAAGCTCCAAAATGGACGTTATTTTAGTTTTGTCAGTAAGTGTTTTCATAGAAAGTATTAATCTTCTTTTCTTGAGTTGTTAAGTTCAACTTTTCTGATGGAAGTGTTTGATATTTCAATTCTATTCCTAATCCTTTTCCTCCTCCTTTATTGTAAAAATCAATGATTTCCTCTAAAGTTGTATATACTCCATTATGCATGTAAGGAGCTGTTTTTTCTATATTACGAACTGTGGGAGTTTTAAAGAAGTATTTTCTTTCTTCGGTTTTATAAATAGTATAACGTCCTAAGTCACTATCTATTTCAGCATTCAAAGTGTCTTTTGATTTTGGAACACCAATTAACTCAATTTCTGATTCTTGAAACTGGATAGGCACTAATCCATTAAACAAGGGTGCAAAATGGCAAGTAGCACATTTTCCTTTTCCCATAAAAACATTAAAACCATTGATTTCGTTTTGTGTTAAGGTATTTTCCTTTCCTTGCATATTTAAGTCAAATTTTGAATTGAAAGGAGTTAAAGACATTATATAGGAAGCGATTGCATTTCTAATTAAATGATTGTCTATGTCTTTTTGATATACTTTTGTAAAAGCGCTTATATATTCTGGTTTTTCTAATACTCTGTTTTCTAAATCGTTCAAGGATAAGTGAAACTCATTTGGATTATTGACCACATCTACAATTTGTCCTTCTAAACTTCCTGTTCGTTTATCATGAAAAAAACCTTTTTGCAAAGCTTGCATAAAACAATGTAGGAGAATTACGAGTAGTTCCAGGTGATTTTGCTAAACCATCAGTAAAATATAATTCGCTTTTATGACATGTTGCACAGCTTATACTTTTATCTTTAGATAACGTTTTATCTTCAAATAGTAATTTACCTAAAGCTACTTTAGCTGTTTCTATAGGATTTCCTTTTTGATCAGTAAAATAATTGATATTAAAAGTAGCATTGGTAAACAAATTAGCCACTTCATAATTAATGGCTTGTTTAAAAGGAAATTCAACTTTCCAATCGGAAACTGTTTCCTTCCAAATCCCAAGTACTTTGTGTGTGTGCTCTTTAATAAAAGTGTATCGATCAAACTTTTCGAAATTTTCACTTCCTAAAAAAATGATACTAGTTTCAAGTTGGTTTAGCCAATTTTGATATATTTTTTTATTGGTAAATTCATTTTCATAAATAACAAGTATATCTTTCAAAGAATTATAAACAGTTATACTTTCTTCTAATGAATTTTCTAAAACAGGAGAATCGAATCCAGTTATACCTGTTAAAGCCACTCTATTAATAGCATCTCTGATAATCCAAAGGATATGATGTTTTTTTAAAAACTGTAAGGTTTGATTTTTATGCAAGAATTTTAATTTTATGCTAATACTTTCTACTTTACTCTCAAGTTCTTTTAAAGCTACATTTTCTTCATATAAAAGTTCTTCTACAACCTGAAAACCGTTTGGTTCTCTTATTTTTATATCGGTAAAATCTTCTTCTCCTACTTTTAAAAGATTAGGCTGATTTAAAAATGCATAGTTATCAGCATCTACGAAAGAAAGAATCGCTTCGCAAGATTTGAATAGCATTCGAGCTTTCAAATAATATGATTTTTTTCTTCTATATTTGGAGTCTTGTTGAATTTATCCAATAATGTAGCAGCATCCCACAATTTTT
>JAAURU010000047.1 GCA_012032075.1 Flavobacterium sp. | reverse complement strand
ATTAGTTCGTCTATAAACTCTTTTTCCCATTTATCCTCTATATTTAAATCGAATATAATTTTATCCCATCTTGATTGTTCAATTAATTCAGGTTTTTTAGATGATATAATTATTTCTTTTATTATTGTCAAAAAACCCAAATATGAAAATAATAAGGATGCTCTGAATGCTTTTATTTTATAGCATAAAAGTGATTCATCGAAAAGACTTTTCGAATCAATTGATAATTTTGTTATTTTTTGTTCAATCCAATTATCCATCTCGTTTTTTTTAACTTGCCACCAACGTCTGCGGCTTTGCGTCTGTTGCTGCTGCAAAGACTGACCAAAACAAAACTACAACTTTTCTTTGAAAGATAGAATTGTAATTACCAGATTATTGTCCATGAAAAACAAAATAGTAAGCGCAAGCCCAGCAATAGCGCAAAATCGCTGTTAGCTACAGTATATTTAAATCATCATGTGTCTTCTCAATTTCAATTTCGCAAAATGATTCCAGCGTGTTCATAAATAAAAAAAACAATAATTCACCACCTTCGACAAAATCGAATGATTTTATTTTATTTTTCATTATTTCTGTTTTTTCATCATCAAAGTATGCAAAGTATCCTGTAAGACCTGTAGGTTTATCTTCTCTATAGTATTTAAAATTAAAAGTTAATAAATATTGTTCGAATTTATTTTTGTCAAATATTTCAAAAATTTTTGCACTATAGCCTTTATTGATTTCAAATGTTGGATATGAATTTTTAACTCTATCTGCCATATGTTTATAGAATAATTGTTCTGGCGATTCAATCTCATTTAGAGATATAAAAGTTCTTAGTGGTGGTTGACGACCATATTTTTTTCAGATTTTTGATATGAACATTCACAAAAAGGATCAATTACATTGAAATAGAGAAAGTTTAGTAAACCCAAGTAATCAACGGAGTTAAATTCTAAAAGTTTTTTATTTTCTATTTCTTTAAAAAAATCAGTATCTCTCCAAAACAAAAGATTATTAATGTATTTAGATGCTTTATCAAGGTTTGTAATATCAAATATTGTCACATTATAATGATAATCATAATCAGGATATTCTAATTCATATTTAGTTTTAACAAAATTTTAATCTATATTCTATTGTTAAAAAATCTCTCAAACAATTTTGAGGAACTGAAGCAGAGCCATATATAACAATATTTCCAAATTTTTTACTCAAATATGAAGCCCCTAACCCTATAAAAACATGACCAAATTCACGTGTCTCAAAATATTTTTTGGAGTTTATCCAAAAATCAAAATAATCGTGATATTCTTCTAGATATAATGGCTCAGGATGCCATCTGTCATCAAAGTTTTCTAGAACATGTTTTTAATTAATTCTTTTGCTTCTTTTTCAGTCATTTTTTGTTATATTGTAGCTAACGTCCCGCCGCTACACGAGATTTGGGACTAAAGGTGCGTTATTTTTCCATTATGCACAAATTTTCCAAGTACAAAACCAACTTTATATTCAGCACAATGCCCAAATCTCTTGTAACGGCTGTTAGCACCCGTACTTATTCATTCCGTTGTCTATTTGCAACTGTATATTTAGTCCCATTGTAAATTAATAAATTGTCCCACATTACATCTGTCTCGGGTTTTATGTTTCTTGTCAGGATATATGGCAGTTTGTTTTTATTTAGTGGAATAATCCTTGTGTCATAAACATTTTCATAGTCTGTACTTTTATACAAAATCTTAAAGTCCTTGTCAGTTGTCAATGTAACATAAGCAAAATTCTCCGAATTGACTATAGATAGAATTGTGTCATTTTGTGAAAAAGATAAATGTTTTCCATTGTTTTCAAGTCCGAAATATGGTTTCTTCTCGTTCAGTTTTTTCAGAATTTTTTCCGTCATTAATGAGTCTTTTGAAACCTTACAACTCATTTGCTCAAATGTTCCATTAAAATTACTTATCCCATAGTAACTGTCTTCTTTGATTAATTTTTTTGTCTTGTATACTGCGATAAAAGGTGATGAAATATTTTGGTTTAAATACTCTACACGAACAAATTCAGCATTGCAGAAAAATTTGTTGTCCTTATCATAGATTTTAAGTGTTGATAGTCCTCTGAGGTCAAAAAATTTTTGCGATAAATTGTCTGGAAATTTATGTCTACTATTTTCATCATCCTGATATATTAAAGAGTCTGCAAGTTTTACTATTTTGTCATATTCGTCAGCATTAGTTTCATCTTTTGTAAAATACAGTTCAATATAGGCTTCATTGTCCTTAGAAAAATAAAATTTGTCTGTGAAACCAATGTATTGAATGTTCTCATTCAGTAAATCTTTGTTCGTTTGTAAAGTATCAATATTTGTCGTTTGCGAACTGTAATTATTTGAACCTTTAGAATTGTCCTTATTAGAACAGCCATAAGTCAGAAGTAATGTTGTCAGGAGTATAATTATTCTCATAAGTTGTTGAATTCGTCTCTGTTGTCTTAGTATGGGTGCTAACGTTTCACGGCTTGGCGATGTGGCGGATTTTTAGCACAAAAGTTCAATAGAATTACTACTGTTGAACCTTGCACAAATGTTTCATAGAAGCACTTCAGCCGCCATATTGCCAAACCGTTGTGCTTGTTGCACAACTCCACAAATATAACAATTAAGAAACATTAGAAAGAGTCATTTTTTATAAATTCAATCATGCAAGGAAAAAAGAATTTTACACCCCAATTATTTGTTTCGGTTAATTTGTTGGATTTGGTACCACAGGATAATTTTTACAGAAAATTACTAACCGAACTCGATTTACATTTCATTTATAAAGCTACCCAAAAGTATTATGGTAAAGAAGGACAATCGAGTATTGATCCAGTTGTTTTCTTTAAGATTTTGTTGGTGGGCTATTTGAATAACATAAATTCAGACCGAAATTTGATAGCCTTTTGTAGTGATAGTTTGTCTATTCGATTGTTTTTAGGATATGATGTTCATGAGCCTTTGCCATGGCACAGTACTATTAGTCGCACTCGAAGTTTGTATGGTGAAGAAGTGTTTTTACATTTGTTTAGAGAAGTGTTGAAAATGTGTGTTTCTAAAGACATGGTTCGTGGCAAGCGTCAAGCGGTAGACAGTGTTTTTATCAAAGCCAATGCTTCAATGGATAGCTTGGTAGAGAAAGAAGTTTTGGAAGATGCGAGTGCCTTTGTAAACGAATTAGAAGAGAACAGCGAATTTAAAACTACTAGTACCAGAAAGAAGTTAGTAGAACAACATCATGCTTGGAAAGCAGAAGCTTACAAAGGGATGCCCAAGGCTACAGGCAAAGACAAAGTAGATGAATTTGGAAATATCATTCGTCCAAAATATGTATCCAATCACACGCATTATTCGCCTACAGATAGCGATGCAAGGGTGAGCGTAAAACCAGGCAAGGCCAGACAGCTAAACTATTTTGGACAAATCGCAGTGGACGATGCTCATCATGTTATCACAGGAGCCTGTTCAGACTTTGCAGATAGACGAGACTCGCAGTGTTTGGAACAAATTTTGGAGCTTACGGAAAAAAATCTCAAGGAAAACGATATTGAATTAGAAGAACTTTTAGCTGATGGTGGTTATAGTAGTGGTGAAGCCTTAGCATATTTAGACAAAAAAGGAATCAATGCCTAATTACTCACAAAGTTTTTATTGTTTTTTTTATAGGTGTTCGTGAATGCTACGCATTTCCAAACTTTGGTCAATATAAACCCGAGCGCGAAGGGTTTATTTACAACAAAGAAGCTAACCAATATGAATGTATAAAAGAAGGTGGCAACCAAGCTAAACTGCTTTTTAAAGGAGAAAAAACCGACAGTAAAGGTTATACCAAGCGAACCTATCGAAGCAGCGAGAGCGACTGCAAAAACTGTCCATTACGAGAACAATGTTGTGGTAAAAGTACTAAGTTTAAAAAGATAGATGATAGCATCCACAAAGAGCATTACGACCGCATGCATCAAAAGCTAACTCAGAATGCGACCTATGCAAAGAAAATGTCGAGAATACGAAGCAAAACAGTAGAACCCGTCATAGGAACCTTGGTCAACTTTACGAATATGAAGAGGGTGAACACACGAGGTATCAAAAACGCAAACAAACATGTACTTATGGCAAGTTTAACCTACAACTTGAAAAAATACTTGCGTTTTGTAGTGAAAAACCAAGCATTTTAAGCCAAGTTATTTCCCTAAAACAAGGAAAGAACTTTGTTTTTGTAAAAACTATGTTTTACAACTTTAAAAACACAATTGTAAGCTATTCAAATTTCAATATTTTGAACTTTAACTAAAAAAAAGAACCTCCTTTAAATCGCTTTAAAAATAGGTTGATTTTTATGTTTTTTTGAAAAATAATTTAAAAAAGATAGTTGTGCAACAGCTACGGCTGTTGGCAGATAGTGCTGTTATTTAGTTCTTAACAATTATTTTTTTAGTTTCAATTATTTTTTTGTTTTGTTTTAAAACTAACAAATAAACTCCATTAACTAAATTTTTACCATCTAAAATAAATTCGTTGGTATTTATATTTACTATCTCTTTAACTTTTTGTCCAATTTCATTAAATAATTCTAAACTACCATTTTCCAGATTAATATCCGATTTTAAAGTCATTTCAGTAGTAAATGGATTTGGATAAACTTTTAATTTTTTGTTCTATTAGGTTTTGATTTTCAATTGATAATGTTGGAGTAGGACAAGTTGTTGCAGTTCCACCATTTGCAAGTCCAAAATTATAAATACTTACGTTATTTTGATAACTACATCTAATATTATATGCTGGGTCACTTGGTAATTCAAACGTTGGTCTTAAAGGATTATTATTGTTACCAACACCTTCAATCCACGTTTCAGTTCCCGCAGAAGGAAAAGTTAGATTAGTTAGAGTAAACTTTCTTCTTTGTCCGCCATTAACATTAATATTAGTTATGCTAAATACTGAATATAAGTTTCCATTTCCTAACACAATTGTATTTCCTACTTGCAAATTAAAATCACACATTAATACATCTGCATTATTTATTCTCCTATAAACTCTTTTAGTAGATATATCCTCACGGACATAAATTTCAGTTTGACTATAATCAACATCAATAAATTTTTTATAAGTAAAAGAACCTATAGTAACATCAATTCCTGGTTCAATCCATACATATTGTGGACCTATCTGAGTAGAAATTTGAATATTCCAAGAAGAATTATTTAACATTGGAATATAATTCTGGGCAAATGTTTTTTGAAAAATAAAAGTCAAAAAAATAATTTTTAAAAGTAGTTTTGTTTTCATATTTTAAATTTAAGTTGTTAATTTTCTGAGGTTTTTTGGCATTTCTGCCAACGGTCTAGTATAAGAATAGTAGCGGATTTTAAAGCACTAACTTTTCGGCTAAACACAGACCTTTTTAATATTTACTAACTTTCATTTTAGCGATTAAACCGCTATTATTTTTATACATTGTTGTAAGCTGGCTTTCTCCGTTCTGCTTGGTTTTCCGAGGTTTTTCTGTTTATTCAGAAGTGAGCGTTGGCGTGAAAGCTCTTTGCAACCGCAGGAACGAGGATTGCAATGTGCTTGAGCATTGCTGTTGGGATTATAACGAAGATGAATAAGGCAATGACTTTATATAGTCTTCCATATATTTCCAATTCGGTTTTCCATTTTTGTCTACTGGCAACGAAATCTTTTCTTTGTTTAGTCTGTAATCACTAATTTCTCTCGCAAAATTGTACTTGGGTTTAATCGATTCAATAATTGGTTTTAAGAATATGGCTATGTATTCATTCAATTCAATCTTTTTGTCAAGAATTGAAATAACGGTACAATGGTCTGAAGCCACAAAATCATAATTATGATAAAACACATAACCAACACTTCCGCTATTATTAATTGTCATAGCGTTATTATAAACCGTCATATAATCAGGTGGTGATATGTAATTGTCAATTCCATTATTTTCTTTTGTAGAAGAAATGTATGCTATATCTCCATCATTTTGGTCTAGTTTGGTTAATCGTTTACCTCTTTGAAATTTAAATACATCATAAAAATTAAATTCCTTCCAAGTATCAAATTTAAATGTTAATGACGACTTCAAAATTTCAGGTTCTCTTTTGATGCTATCATCCAAAAGTTCAAGTAAAGTAATTTCATCTATATCTTTATTAAGTAGGTTTAGCTTGAATTTTAAAGAAAATATCAAATATTGCTTAATACTTTTTACAAAGGATTTTTCACTTAAATGGTGGTAATCTGTTTTTGAATGGGCTTGAATTATCCATTCATCATTTGAAGATATTTTAGTTTGAACTAAAGTTAAATTATCTTGAAGGGATTTAGCATTGTCGATTTTATTGAGAACTTCCTTTTTTATTGGATTCCATTTATTAAGAACATCCGTTCTTCCTCTGTTCTTAGAAAGAATAAATCCGTCATCCTCTAAATTGTAGAATACAACCTCTTTATTATTATGAGGAAAGTTAGTTTCGAAAACTGCAACAGCAGTATGCGTTGCAGCATTTGGTTGAAACAATTCCCCTGGCATATTGATAACGTATTTTAAGGTATGTTTCGACAGAATTCTATTCCTTATAACATCATCTTTAAAATAAGTAGAAAGAGGTGCTATAATTACTCCAAAACGACTGACATTATCTAATAGGGATTCAAGAAATTGAATCTCTTTTTTAGTTGGGTTTGTATTATTATCTTTTCCTCCGTATGGCGGATTAATGAAACCAATTGTAGGTGTAATTCCTTCTTGTCTTAAATTTATCAGTACATCTGTGGCTTTTTCAGAAAATGCATCAACGTGATAAATTCTAGACTTACCATCTCCTCTAAATAACATATTCGAAATTGCAAGAGAATACATTGTACTGCTATTTTCAAAGCCAACTAATTGGTTCTGCTTTAAGGTTTCAATTCGTTCTCTTTTATTAGTTAGGTTAGAGTTTTCAATTTCTTTAACCAATTTATTCATTCCTGATATGAGAAATGCTCCTGTTCCACAACAAGTATCAAAAATCACATCATTTGTACGAAAATCAACGAGTTCCGTATACAATTGTGTGATATGACTAGGTGTTAAAACTATTCCTTTCTTAACATTAGCAACACCTGCATATCTCAAAAATTCTTCGTAAAATTTACCAATTATATCATAGTTGGTTTTTTTGTTGAATAATGGAATTACATTGTTTTCTAGCTCTTTAAGGATATCTTTCAAGATATCAGAAGAATTTAAATCGTTATCAGTTGTTATAAATGCAAGTTCATTTATAAGAATATTTATTTTATCAGTATCTATACTTTCATTAGTAAGAATATCAAGTATAGTTGTTGGAATATTTCTAATAATATTTGCGGTTGACCAATTGCTGTAACTTCTTTTAAAGTCATTCGCAACATTATCTTTGTCATAAAGACAAATCATCAGTGCACTTAAAAGTATTGGTCTCTTTTGGGAATCTAATGTTCTAAGAATTCGGTTTATTTCACTAGAGGATTTCGAAATATTCTTCGAAATACTTTCAATATCAATATTCTCAAAAAAGCTAAATAATCCTCTTCATCAAGAATTTCTTTAGTCTCAATATCTTTTAGTTCATTTTCGGAAATTATAAATGTTGTAACTAAATGATTGTATTCATCATTTATGTCGCCTGAAAATGCAATTCCGATTATTGACCAATCTTTAAAATGTTTCTTTAAAGAAGAGTTTATATTATCAAGGTTTTCTTCTAGAAAAATGAAGTATAATGAATTGCTCCGTCTACAGCGAAATCTTTAGGTTTATTTCTTTTTTTCGATTCGTGGTCTCCAATCGAATCTTTATTTTCAACAAGAATTAATATTTTCTTATTTTCATTTACATAAATCAAATCAGGTTCTCCACGAAATCCTGTTCCGCTTTTACTAGAAGTATCTAAAACTGTCTGAATATATGAATTGGACGTTTTTTTTGTCTCCCAAGAATTATAATACTTCTTAGTATTTGACAAATAGTTGAATAGGTCAATATCAACTTTAGATTCGTTTTTTCTTTTTTTCGCCATTTTACAATCCTAATGTACCTTGTTTTACATTCTTGTTTCTTAAATATTTTGATTGGGATTCTGCAACTGAAAAAACTGAATCCGAAAAATTATATTTATGCACTTCGTCAACTAAAATGTCCGCAACGTATAAGTTTTTAATTCTTCAATATCTTTTTTTAAAAAGTCCGCAAGTCTTTGAAGATTAGCATAAGGAAATTT
Organism: Flavobacterium sp.; assembly: GCA_012032075.1. Lineage (GTDB taxonomy): Bacteria > Bacteroidota > Bacteroidia > Flavobacteriales > Flavobacteriaceae > Flavobacterium. The sequence continues at coordinate 5,151 of JAAURU010000047.1, read as the reverse complement.
TTTATGTCCGTTCTCTATTTTGCTTATGTCCGTCATTATGACTCCAACTTCTTGACCAAAATCACTTTGATTTAATCCCTTTCTATCTCTTTCTGACCTTAAAAATTCTCCGAATGTTGCCATTATTCTATCTTGCTACCTTTAATCTTGCTGATATTTAGCAAATATATGGAAATATTCCAAACTTAAATCATTTTATTTATGGGTGGCGGTGGGAAAGGGCAAGCTCTTTTTATTTTGTGAGGCACGAGCAAAATGAAATGTGCTTGACCGTGTGGTGGCTTTTTTTCAGCTTGCTTACGTTTTGAGGCTTTGCGAAGAAGCGGATTTCGGAGTACAAAACTGTCAACATACCACAAAAGTTGTTGCGAGGTAGAAAGTTCAATTAACCACTGAACCCGCTTTTTTGCAAAACCGCTGTTAGCACTTCGCCCTTCTTTTCTGTCGTGTTTGTTCGTTGTCATTACGTGTATGTCTTTGGTGCGTTGGCTTGGTGGCTCTTTTGCATTTTACGCTTTGCTTTGTGCGGTTGGAAAAAATGCAAATGTGCCTCCAAAAGCGTTGGCATTTTATCTATTTTTCATTTCTACTCGGTTATTGATTGTTTCAGTTAAAATAGAATACAACTGAGGAAGAGTATCTGTCTTAAAGCCATAAGATTTTAATATTTCTTCATCGAAAGCTATCCTATCTTTTGTTTGTATTCATTTTCGTAATCCTGAATTTGTCGTTTATTAACTGTTTCAAATTTCTTGAGTATGTTTTCCTTTTGTTTATCAGTTAGCAAACTTGGGTCAAAAATTTTCATTTTTGTTTTGAAAAAGTCAGCGTTCAAATCCAATGCTCCCAAGTTTCTTGAAACACCATTTAATTCAACAATCAAAAGCGAAACTATTGAGTTGAGCAAAGCCGAGACAATTTCAATGTTTTTTTTCTTTACACGAATTGCAACCAATCTTTGATTGAGATACAATGGCGAATTGCTGAACGAAAAAAATAATCGTTGGCTTGGGTTTATGGAAATGAAAATGTTTGCAGATTGTTCAGGTGCAAGCGAATACCAAAACGGTTTTCTTGTTTTCAAAACTTCAGGTAATGCAATTCCTGTTTTGTTTGTAGTTGTTTCAAACTTTTTGATGTGTTTGTAAGCATTTGGGAACTTCGATTTCAACGTTTTTTCGTCTTCGTTGCAAACAAAAAGATTGTATTCCGATTTGTTGCTGTAAGCAATCGTTTTCAGTTCCTGACTTGTTTTTAAAATAGGTAACAAAAAGTTTTTTCAATTTTCAATGACTTGTTTTCCTCATTGGAGATAATGTGCATTTCGTCCCAACCTGTTCTGGTTCCCCTGCCTGTATCATAAATACTTGGAAAAGGATTTATTAGTTTCTTTTCAAAAACTCCTAATGGATTCTGGCTAACAAAATATGTTGCCCAATTTTCTTGTGAAGCAAGAGATTTTAACAAATGTGATTGTTCAACAATACTAACAGTAATTGATTTGTCAGTTTTATGAAATACATTTTTGAATTGTTCATCCTCATTCCAATTTGTGTTTTTGGAATTGTTGCAATTATCAACTTCTGTATAGAAATCTTCAAACTGTTGTAATGTTTTGTCTTTAAAAAGAGTTTCCAACTTCTCGTTTACTGTGATAAATTTCGTTGGTTCTTTGCTTGTTCCTTTTTCAAGTGTTATAAAAATGGTACTTACTTTTGAATCTTTGAACCAATGCTCGGCATTGCTTTTTACAATGTATTTGATTTGAAAATTATCCAATAGGAATTTCTTGAACTGTAAGCCATAATTCTTGCCTAACCAAGCGTTTGATGTAATTGCTGATAAAGTACCATTGTCTTTGAGAAACTTCAATGAGTTGTAAAAGCAATAAATGTAATAATCACTTTTTCCATTGATGTCAAATTTACTACCGTTTAAAAATGCGGTTTGCGTTTTCGCAAACTCGCTTTCAAACTGCGTATTCAAAATTTCATTCGGAATATCCTCTTGCTGAATGAAAGGAAAATTTGAAATAACAGCGTCAAATTTCGGAATCGGAATTTGATTGATTTTATCAATGTCTTTGTTGTCGGGAATTGCTATTGTCTGACTAGGCGTAATTGAGAAAAAATCTTTTCGGATTATTCTCGGAAAGTTTGCTGTATCATCAACTTTCTGTTTGTATAAACTAATAACTGAAAGTGTTGCGGGAAAGTGAGATATATCGTTACCCCAAATTTGATTTAAAATTTGTTGGTGGCTTATGGGCGTGTCCCTTCGGGTCAGGCTATCCGCTTCAATCTTTTGCTCGTACCTCACAAAAGGATTTACGCTTCTATCCCTCACGCAACTCCACATCAGCTAGATAGTTATCCGTTTTGCAAACTGGACATCCTCTAAAAAACTCGTCATTTTCACAAATTATCTCTAACCCATTATTGTTTCGTTCATCAGATATTTCTTCATAAAAGAAATTATCACAATTAGTGCATTTTACAATCGCTTCACTTTTCTCAACTTTTTCAATGTCGTAAATCCCGTATCTCATTTGTTTCTTAGTCTTTCTAGTGGATGAATTTTACCTGTTTTTTCGTCCGTAAATTTCCAAAACTTCCAACCATTTACAGGTAAGCCATTTTGAACTTTTGTTCCTGCTGCTGAAGGTGATTTATATACTTCATCTTCATAAACAATTTTAGTTGGTGAAAAGTAAATTGCATAATGTTTGTGGTTTTTGTAATTCACAAAAATTTCAATTCCTTTTTCATTAATGTCAACTGGTTGTGGAAATCAAAATTCAATTCATCTTTATCTACTTCGTAGATTACAGCTCTTTCGGAAATTACACCTATACCAAATTCGCAAAGTAAATCAACCAATTCAATACCATTCATTAATGAAATAGGTGCTTTATATGGGTCTGTTGCTTCTTCTATAGATTGCCTTGAAAATCGGAAGTTGTTATAAATAGCCCTGTTTGGTGCGGTCTTAAACTTCCTCTCAATTCAGAAACACTTCCTCTTTGAACATTATTTCTCCAACGTTTTACTTGAACACAAACACTATTACGTATGACACCTGCAACAACTAACTCACCTGTTACATCAATGCCACCATCACCTGTTTTTCCTGTAATTTGAACGTTTTCAAAATTCAGGTTTCTCAAAACTTCGCCAACTAATTCTTCAAATTTTGAAGGATTCATTGCGTGTAAAGCTTCTAAAAGTTGTTTTTTTACTTCTTGATTTTTACTCCTAATATCTGCAAAAATCCCTTTTGGTTCGTGTTCTGTTAATCCGTAAAGTCCTTTGCCATAAGAAATAAACTTAGTTTCTGTTCCTTGTGATTTTGCTTTTCGAATATCGCCATTTATAGCTGAAGAGATATTGCCTGCAACTATTAAATCATCACTTTCAATAAGTTCTAAATCAAATGCCTTCTTTGCTAAATCACGATAGTGGATTTGTCTTAGTTTCGGTTCTTCGCTTAATATTTTGTAAGCTATTTCAAGATATGTTAAGTTTTCTGCCATAAGTATTATTTTATTGTTGCGATTGCGTTAGGGATTGAAGTGGAAATCCTTTTTGTTGCGGTTGCTTCTTGGTGGTTGGCACAAAAAGATTGAAACGGAAAGCCCGACCCGCTTGAGCGTTGTTTTTGAGCGTTGGCAGAAGCGGGTAACGCCCTTAGAATTTCATCTATTAAAATAGGTCTAATTTTCTCAATTCCTATAAATTGGCGATTTTCTAAAATTGCAGAAAGTAAAAAACTACCGCTTCCACAAGCATTGTCTAAAACAATGTCGCCTGGATTGGTAAAAGTTTTTATTAAATAACGTCCTAATTCAATTGGTTTTTGTGTCGGATGATAAACAGTTCCTTCAGATTCAGCCGTCTTTATATAAACAAAGTCGTCTATATTTTGCTCCTCATAAAATACTATATCATTAGGATAGCGTTCTCCATTACTTTTTACGTGTTTAGGTTTAAAATCTCCGTAACTGCCTGTATATTGGTCTTTGCGAATTCCTTTGTCGTAGGCTTCTCCCTCTGTCATTTGAGGATTGTAGGTTGGTTGCTTTTTGTAAAAAACACAAATATCCTCGTGTTTACGAAGTGGTTGTTTTTTAGCGTTTAGAAAGTTGGTTGATTTAGATTTTATCCAAGTGATTTTGTACTTAAATAATTTCTCATTGCTTAAAATCAATTTTGCAGTAAAAATACCTTGCGAAGTCAAAACAATCGCTCCATCATCTTTAATTATTCTTTCGTATTCTGCCCAAAGTTTCTGCAAATCAATAACTGAATCCCACTTATTTTGCGTTGTGCCATAGGGCAAATCGCATAGAATCATATTTACCGATTTATCAGGAATTGATTGCATAACTTCTAAGCAATCGCCTTGAACAACTTTATTTATAAAGTCGTCAATTTTTCTCTTTTGTTTCTGTCCGTTCAGAGATAAAACAAAATTATTCGATTGACCATTTCCGTTTGTTCCGTATTTAATTTTTTCTTCCGCTACTTGCATTGCTTCTAATGCGAAATCTTCGTCTTGAACTTCATAAACGAGTTTGTCGCTAAGCCATTGAACAATTATTTCATTTTTTTCAGCCTTATAATATTTACAAAGTTGGTTTACCTGTTCTCTAGTTGGCAGTCGTTTACCATTTCAATACGACTTAATACCGCTTTACTTATACCTGTTTTTTTGGTTAAGTCTTCTAAAAGAAGGTTGCGTTCCTCTCGTATGTTTTTAAATGTTGTTCCGATTGTTTGCATAATAATTAAGTTGCCAAATTTTGGCAAATTTAGTTATTTTGTTTCTGATGTCAAAGTTTTAGATGAAATTTTTGTCAGGGTGGTGGGTGGGCTTGGGTGCGGTTGGGCAAAATTAAATGTGGTGTTTTTGTGTCGGCAATTGCGTTGGCAAAACACCTCTTTTAATTTTGCGAAGCGTTGGCATTTTGTCTATCATTTTTCTGTTCGTTTATTGTCGGTCGTGTCGGTTTTAGGGTGAGTGCTAACGTTTTGTGGCTACAAGTAGTGGCGTGAACCAGCACCAAGCCATAACAAATATAAACTTATTTTAGAAAATTCGGAGAATTTTCGGGAAATTACTGAACTAGCCATTACTTGTAACCGCTGTATA
>JAAURU010000046.1 GCA_012032075.1 Flavobacterium sp. | reverse complement strand
TGAGCCAAATCCAATAGGAAAAACTATTGATTGGGATGGAAAAATGTTGTTATCGTTGGTATTGTTAAAGATTTCAATCTTGGAAATCCCAGTGAAGCTATTCCACCAATGTCCTTTTTTCATTTAAAAACAATCCCTTGGTTTATAGGAACATTAAATAACATTTATGTGGAAGCTAATGCCGAAACTATGGGCCAAACTCTTGCAGATATTGAGCAATTTTGGATTAAGAAGGTAGATTCAGAATATCCTTTTAAATATGATTTTGTAGATAAAGAATACAAAAGATCTTACAGCAGCTTCGTAAAACAAAAAAACTTGTTTTCATTCTTAAATATCATTGTAATTATTATTGCCTTGTTTGGATTATTTGCTTTAGCAACTTATTCTATTCAGTCTCGAATGAAAGAGATAGCTATAAGAAAAACGCTTGGAGCAGAAACAAATACTTTACTTAAAACACTTTCTAAACAATACATCGTTTTTTGTGTAGTAGGCTTTTTGATTGCTTTATTTCCAACGTATTATTTATTGAATAAATGGTTAGAAGATTTTGCTTTTAGAATTGAGATTTCTCTAATTCCTTTTGTTATAGGATTCATTGTTTTATTGGCCTTAACCTTGTTAATAGTACTTTCAAGAGCCTATTTGGCAACTAAAGTAAATGTTTTAAAATATTTAAAATACGAGTAATTCACTTAAATAATTCAGTCATGTTAAAAAATTGGACAAATCTTTTCATCTATCATATAAAAAACAATAAACTATTTACTTTTCTTAATGTTTTAGGATTAAGCATTGGCATTGCAGGATTAGTATTTGCTACTCTTTATTGGAATGATGAGCAAAGTTATAACGAATGGAATCCTGGAAAAAATAATGTTTTTATTAGTATTTCAAAAATCGGGATTGATGAGTATTGGGCATCAAGCGTTGTGCCTTTTGAAGAATACTTCAAAAAAGATTTTCCAGAATTAGAAAGCTATTGCTACTTTGATAATTGGTATGAAGAAGCTGTTTTAATGTATGAAAATAAAAAAGAAATAGTAAAATTTACTTATGCGCAAAATACATTTTTTGAAATGTTTCCTTTTACAATTGTTAGTGGGAGTACTAAAAATGTATTAAATGACAACACCAATATTGCGCTTTCACAAGATGTGGCTAAAAAACTTTTTGGAAATGAAAATCCAATGGGTAAAACTTTAGATGATGGTTCTAGAAAATTAGTTGTGGGTTGCATTTATACCATTCCAGGAAAATCATCTATGGCACCAGAAGTAATTGTAAACTCCATAGATGAAAGAATGGTTAGCAGTAAAGACCACTGGGGAAGTTACAGCCATGGATTATTATTAAAGCTAAAAAACCCCAATGATAAAGATAAAGTGGTTGCAAGAATGGAACGCTTAATGTATGAAAATAGTACAGTAAAAAATGCCAAAGAAGAAGGAATAACTCCTAAAGAATGGCTTGAGAAAAATGGTATTACATCTACAAAGTTTTTTTTACAACCCTTAAAAGATATTCGATTACATGCAATAACTGAATGTTTTGCAGAAGGAAATGGGAATTATCAATTTCTACTAATTATGATTGGATTATCACTGTTGATTTTAGTATTGTCTATAGTTAATTATGTGAATTTAGCAACTGCAAATGCCGTGAAAAGAGCAAAGGAAGTTGGTGTTAGAAAAGTTCTTGGTGCTTCAAAATCGAATATTATTAAGCAGTTTCTATTTGAAACAGTTATTACAGTTTTATTTTCTATATTAATTTCTTTAGTTATTGTAGAACTTTCATTGCCCTTTTACAACGAATTTTTAGATAAGAAATTAGTCATCTTTGGCAATCAATTTTACATACAAATTGTATTTATTTTTGTTATTACTATCATTTTTGCTGGTATTTTTCCAGCAATTTATGTGTCTAATTTTGAAACATTAAAAGTGTTAAAAGGAAATTTTGGAAGAAGTAAAAGTGGTGTTTGGTTACGTAATGGAATGTTAATATTTCAATTTGCAATTGCTTCATTTTTCATTATTGGTTCTTTTATTGTTTATCAGCAAATAGTTTACATATCATCAAAAGATTTAGGGTTTAAAGGTGATCAAGTTGCAGGTGTTTGGTACTGGAATGGCTACAATTGGAGAGAAAAAGATTACAAACAAAAAGTTGAAAGTCGTTATCTTTTAATAAAAAATGAAATTTCAAAAATAAAAGGAGTAAAACAAGTTGCTACAGGTTCTTTTGAATTTGGTTCTGGAAATGGCTCTACTTCTGGTTTTTCTTATAAAGGAAGTGAAAATATACAAGCGCGAAATATGGGTGTTGATTTTGGAATGCTCGAAATGATGCAAATTCAATTGAAAGAAGGACGTTTTCTATTTGAAAAATATGCTTCTGATACAATTAATTCAATGTTAGTAAACGAAACCGCTTTGAAAATGATGAATGAGAAAAATCCTATTGGTAAAGATGTGGAATGGAATGATAAAAAGCTTAAAATTGTTGGAGTAGTGAAAGATTTTCATCTTTTTGGCCCACAACAAGAGATTCCACCTATGGTGTTTTTCCATTATAAAACAGTTGATTGGATGTTACAAAATGCGAGTAGAATCTATGTAAAAATTGATTCTCAAAACCCAATTCAAACCATCTCAGATATTGAAAAATTTTGGGTAAAAAATGTAGATAAAGTATATCCTTTTTCTTATGATTTTGTCGATAAGCAATATGCAAGAACTTATGCTAAATTATGTAAAACAAAAAAACTTGTTTTCGCTTTTAAACTTCATTGTAATTCTAATTGCCCTTTTTGGATTATTTGCTTTAGCAACCTATTCAATTCAAAGAAGAATGAAAGAAATTGCCATTAGAAAAACATTAGGTGCTGAAACTTCTATCTTATTAAAAGAACTATCAAAACAATATGTGTTTTTTTGCATCATTGGATTTTTAATTGCTTTGTTTCCAGTTTATTATTTGTTAAATCTATGGCTTGAAAATTTTGCTTTTAGAATTGATATTTCCATAATTCCTTTTGTAATGGGGTTTTTTATGCTACTTATGTTAACATTATTAGTGGTACTTTCTAGAGCTTATTTAGCTACAAAAGTAGATGTTTTAAAATATTTAAAATATGAATAAAACTCTAAAATTAATTTATTTTAAGTATCGTTTTAATTTAAAAGTGTAAGGAATAATTTTAATATTAGAAGAATGTATCGAATGTTAATTGGTCTCAAAAATTGTTAAAACTACTTGCTTTTAATGCATTTCCTTTTCAGATGCTAAAAAATTTGATATGAATTACACAAATTAGCACGAATTAATTTGTGAAAATTTGTGTAATTCGTGTCAAAAAAAAGCACTACAATTTTGCAGACTAAAAATCTGCAAACCAACCTTATTGAATTTAAGTCAATACTGGTTTAGTGAAAAATAGCTAGGTAAAATTAATCAATTCAATAAAAATATACTCAGTTTTAAAATTTTAAGTGAATAAGATTATTAAATTGCTTCAATTCAATTATAAGAAAACTTTAAACGTTGTTGCTTTCAAAGTAGTAAACTTCTAACTATCTTTGCAATTCAAATTCAGTCTTAATAAAGATTCAAATTTGGTTTAAAGAAATTATAATGAAACTAGATAGAAAAGAAATCCTGAAAGCACTTGAAACAATTACAGTAGCTGGTGAAGGAAAAAACATGGTAGAAAGTGGTGCGGTTCAAAATGTTATCACTTTTGGAGATGAGGTTGTGGTGGATTTAGTATTAGCTACACCAGCACTACATATTAAAAAAAGAGCTGAGGTTGATATCATGAAAGTAATCCATGATAAAGTATATGAAAAAGCTAAAATAAAAGTAAATATTAAGGTCGAAGCTCCTCAAAAACCCGGAAATCCTAATCTAATTAAAGGAAAAGCAATTCCAGGGATAAGTAATATTATTGCGGTTTCATCTGGTAAAGGAGGTGTTGGAAAATCTACAATTACTGCAAATTTAGCTGTTACTTTATCAAAAATGGGTTTTAAAGTAGGCGTTTTAGATGCCGATATTTATGGGCCTTCCATGCCAATTATGTTTGATGTTGAGCAAGCCAAACCCATATCTGTAGAAATAGACGGAAAATCAAAAATGCAACCCATACAAAGTTATGGTGTTGAATTATTGTCTATCGGGTTTTTTACAAAACCAGATCAAGCTGTAATTTGGAGAGGACCTATGGCTGCCAAAGCCTTAAACCAAATGATTTTTGATGCCAACTGGGGAGAAATTGACTTTATGTTAATCGATTTACCACCAGGAACAGGAGATATTCATTTGTCAATTATGCAATCATTACCTATAACTGGTGCAGTTGTTGTAAGTACTCCTCAAGCAGTAGCTCTTGCTGATGCTAAAAAAGGAGTTTCTATGTTTGCAAATGAGAGTATAAACGTTCCAGTTTTAGGAATCATAGAAAATATGTCTTATTTCACACCTGAAGAATTACCTAATAATAAATATTATATCTTTGGTAAAGAAGGAGCAAGAAATTTAGCGGAAGATTTGAACGTGCCGTTTTTAGGAGAAATTCCATTGGTGCAAAGTATTAGAGAAGCAGGAGATTATGGAAGACCAGCTGCTTTGCAAACAGCTTCTCCACTAGAAACAGCTTTTGAAGAATTAGCGCGTAATGTAGTACAAGAAACTGTAAATCGCAATGAGAATTTACCAGCTACAGAAGCAATTAAAATAACTACAATGGCAGGATGTGCTGCTGTGAAAGGAAAATAAGATGAACAAAGAAGAAATTATAGTAAACATTGAAAAAGCATTAAACGAAATTCGTCCTTTTTTAAATTCAGATGGTGGTGATATTTCATTAGTTGAAGTAATCGATGAAAAACATGTTAAAGTTCGTTTAGAAGGAGCATGTACTAGTTGTAGTTTAAGTATAAGCACCATGAAAGCAGGTGTAGAAACTACTATCAAAAATATGTTCCACAAATAGAAACCGTAGAAAATATTGCCTAAATCTTGAAAATTTATGAGTTTAGAAGTTCATAAATCTTTATTAGTTTAACAAAATAAACTCTAAAGCTTTTAAAACTTCTAAACAATTTAAACCATTTTTTTAAATGATTGAAACTGATATACTAATAATAGGAGCTGGTCCAACTGGACTTTTTACTGTTTTTGAAGCAGGATTGTTAAAATTAAAATGTCATATTATAGACGCTTTACCACAACCAGGTGGACAATTAGCCGAATTATATCCTAAAAAACCAATTTTTGATATTCCAGGTTATCCAGAAGTTTTAGCAGGTGATTTGGTAACCAATTTAATGGAGCAAATCAAGCAATTTCAACCCAGATTTACACTTGGAGAAACCGCTGAAACAATAGAAAAACTAGAAGACGGAACATTTATAGTTACTACAAAAGAAGGGACAAGTCATAAAGCTAAAGCTATTGCTATTGCAGGTGGTTTAGGTACATTTGAACCTAGAAAACCATTGTTAAAAGATATCGAATTTTATGAAAAAGAAGACAGAGGTGTTGATTATTTCGTAAAAGACCCAGAAAAATATCGAGGAAAGAATATTGTAATCGCTGGTGGAGGAGATTCTGCTTTAGATTGGAGTATTTTCTTGTCAAATGTTGCTAGTTCGGTTACTTTGGTACACAGAAGAAATGAATTTAGAGGCGCTTTAGATTCGGTAGAAAAAGTACAAGAATTAAAATCTTTGGGTAAAATAAAATTAATTACTCCAGCTGAAGTGGTTGGTTTTAAAGGAAGTGAACGAATAGAATCGTTAGATATTGAAATTAATGGAGCTAGAATGAATGTTACTTGTGATTATTTTATTCCTTTATTTGGGTTAACCCCAAAATTAGGTCCAATCGCAAATTGGGGACTTGAAATAGAAAAAAACGCAATTAAAGTAAACAATGCTTTAGATTACCAAACCAATATTGAAGGCATTTATGCAATAGGTGATGTAAACATTTATCCTGGGAAACTGAAATTAATACTTTGTGGTTTTCACGAAGCCACTTTAATGTGCCAAAGTGTTTACAACAAATTAAATCCTGGTAAAAGATATGTTTTAAAATACACTACAGTTACAGGTATTGATGGATTTGATGGAACACGTAAAGAAGCTGAAAAAGCAGTTGTTAAAAGCATAGATTAATTCTTTATATTTGTATTATGGAAAGCATAAGAATGAATAGAAGTATTGTTTCAAAATCTTCATATAATGAAGCAGACGATCATGTTTCTTTCTATCTAGATAAAACTCCTTTAGAAAGATTGAATTATGCTTGCGATATAATTAATTCTATTTTTATTTCAAGCCCAGAAATAAAAGTAGATAGAACCGTTTTTTCTTCAAGAAAACATGCAAAACTTATTCAACCTTGATTTTTTAGACTTTTTAGAACTTTTAGAAAAGTATAAAGTAGATTACTTGTTAATAGGTGGTTATGCTGTTATTTTACATGGTTATGCTAGAAGTACTGGAGATTTAGATTTATGGATAAATCAAAATGCTGAAAACTATGAAAAATTAAAGCTAGTTTATACTGAATTTGGAGCTCCAATTTTTTCATTGGAAGAATTTGAAAATGATGAATTTGATGTATGGAGTATAGGTATTGAGCCAAGAAAAATTGAAATTTTAACTAAAGTTAACGGCTTACACTTTAAAGAAAGTTTTAAAAATTGTGAATGGTTAGATTTAGAGAAATTCAAGGTACCATATATAGATTTTGAAGATTTAATTAAAAATAAAACAGCAACTGGTAGATATAAAGATTTGGCAGATATTGAACAATTAAAAAGGAATAGAAAAAAATAAGAATGCCACAAGACATAACCATAAAAATAACAGATAGAAACGGGGTTTTACATGAAGTACAAGCTCCAACCGATATGAACATGAATGTGATGGAACTAATTCGTTCATATGAATTGGCAGAAGAGGGAACTATAGGTATTTGTGGTGGAATGGCAATGTGTGCTTCTTGTCAATGCTATGTTTTAAACGATGTTTTAAAAACCGAACGTAATGATGACGAAGAAGCGATGCTTTGTGAAGCTTATCATGTTAAAGAAAATAGTAGATTAGGTTGCCAAATTCATCTTACAGAAGATTTAGACGGATTAGAAATAGAAATTGCACCAGAGCAATAATTTTTGTAACTATTATAAAATATGAGCGTATAAGAACTATATAAACATTATAAATGCTAAAAAAAGAGTCTATTTTAGGATTACATATTTTACAAACACTTCAACCTAGGAATAAAGAACAATTATTAAATTATAAAGCTTGTATTTGTTTTATTGATTGGTTACTATTAGAGTATAATCTTGAAAAAGTAGGAGAATCACATTTTATTTTTGATAATAATAGTTTTACAACGGGCAATTTGTTTAAAAGAATCGCATATTTGTATTCATACTTGGCCAGAAATCAATAGAATAACTATGGATGTATATCTGTGTAATTATTCTGGAGATAATACCGAAAAAGTTAGAATTATATCTAAGCGAATGGTAACTTATTTTGAGGCGAGTGTTGTTTCATCAAGCGAAATTTATAGATAATATGGATATTACTTGTACTAATTGTAATACTAAAGTTAGCCTTTCATTTAATTTAGACTATAAATATTATACTTGTTTTTCTTGTAAAAGTAATTTCAAGCTGGATAATGGAAATCTTAAATATATTGATAAATTATTAGATGAATCCTATCCACCATCAATAAAAATAGGATCAAAAGGAGTTTTAAGAGGTGAAGAATACACGGTTGTAAATTTTGTTTACAAGAAAAATAACAAGAAAGTATATTGGTTTGAATATCAATTAATTTCATCAACGAATAAAGAATTATTTTTAACAGTAGAAGATGGACATTGGATTTTAGAAGAAAAAATAGATTCAAAATATATAAAAAATAAGTTTGGGCTTTTTTATAAAGATATTGAATATAAAAAATACGAAACTGGAAAGTCTCAGGAGTTTTATCGCTGTGGTTTTTTTGACTATAAATTTGATAATTCATTAACTTTTTATGAAGAATATATAAATCCTCCTTTTTGTATTTCTATTGAAAATGAAGATAATGAAAAACAATATTTTCATGGAGAACACATTAATTCAAAAGTAATTAATAAAATATTTGATATTAAAAACCCTATTATGAAAGATGGTGTAGGATTAGTGCAACCATTCTATTATAATTTGACTCAAGTTTTTATCATTTTTATATGTGCTATTATTGGTATTACTGGCCTTCATATTTTTTTCTACTCTCAAAGTAAAGAACAGTTAGTTTATCAGGATAGTTTCGATTTAAACCAAGTTAATAACAAAGAAATTTATTCCAATGTTTTTCAGTTAAATGGACCAATAGCTCCTTTAAGTATAGATATAACATCAAGTGTTGATAATTCTTGGATGACAACAGATTTTGCTCTTATCAATCAAAAAACTAACGAAACAGTTTATTTTACTAAAGACTTAGAATTTTATTATGGTTATTCTGAAGGGGAAAATTGGACTGAGGGTAGTCAAAATGACGAATTTAATATTTGTGGTGTTAGTGAAGGTGCCTATAAAAATTATGATTTTACCTAACAAAGAAATTTCTGATTTCAATAATACAAATCTCAAACTAAAATTTATTGGGGAAAACCAGATAATTGGAACTTGTATGTTACTATTTTTATTTTTATAGCAATAGGAATTATCTTATTTTTAATTAAAAATAGTTATGAAAGCAGAAGATGGGAAGATAGTTATTACTCACCTTATAAAAAGATTAATAGAATGAATTAAAACAATATTTATTTAATAATAAATTACCAGTTCTAGTAGCAATAATGGTTATAGCTACCTATTTGTTTTCTACTTTTCAGGGAACAGAATATGTAATTGTGAAAAAACTGAAAAAGAAAAACGTACTAGATCAAGTAGAATTTATAATTCAAATAGTTATAATCATAAATAGTATTTAAAATGGAAGATTTTTTTTTAAAACCAGTTGTCGCTTCAATAATATATTCATTATTAGGCTTTGTTATTCTATTAGTTTGTTATTTTATTTTAGAAAAAATTACTCCAGAGAAATCTTGGAAAGAAATTTCACAAAATAAGAACACAGCTTTAGCAATTGTATTAGGAGCTTTTATTCTTGGTATTTCTTTTATTATAGGCATGGCTATTCATGGTTAAAATCAAGTATGAATATCTCTTTCTTGTAACTATTTTTATAATTTCTACCTGTGGATTAATTTATGAATTAATTGCAGGTACATTAGCTAGTTATTTATTAGGAGACTCAGTTACACAATTTTCATTAATAATTGGAATTTACCTATTTTCAATGGGAATAGGATCTTATGTATCTAAGTTTTTCAAAAACAATAATCTCATAAGTAGATTTGTAGAAATTGAAATCCTTATAGGATTAATAGGAGGATTAAGTGCTCCATTGCTATTTTTGCTTTTCAATAAGGTAGATTTTTTTGAGTTCTATTTATACTTTATAGTTTTTATTATAGGGTGTTTAGTTGGTTTAGAAATTCCAATACTAATGATTATCTTGAAAGATAAATTCAAGTTTAATACATTAGTATCTAATGTTTTTACTTTTGACTATATAGGAGCATTATTAGCATCAATATTGTTTCCAATATTTTTTATTCCTTACTTAGGACTTATTGAAACTTCAATTGTTTTTGGAATAGTTAACATTGGAACAGGTTTATTAATGTGTTTTATTCTTCAAAAAGAAATAAAAAATGCTTATTTTTTAAAAGTAAAAGGTTTTTTTTCATTGGTTATTTTACTAACAACACTTTTATTTTCATCTGCAATTTTATCTTTTTCTGAAAAGAGTTTATATGGTGAGAGTATTGTTTTTTCAAAAACAACAAAGCATCAAAGAATTGTATTAACTCATGAAAGTAAAAATTTTAATCTCTACTTAAACAACAATCTTCAATTTAGTACTTTCGATGAATATCGTTATCACGAAATGTTAGTCCATCCAGCCTTGTCCTTTGCTGAAAAAGTAGATAATGTGTTAATTTTAGGAGGGGGTGATGGTTTAGCGGCAAGAGAAATTCTAAAATATAAAGAAGTAAAAAAAATTACACTAGTTGATTTAGATGAAGAAATGACAAATTTATTTAAAGAAAACAAGTTATTTACTAAAATGAATAATTTTTCTTTACAAAACAATAAAGTTAAAATTATTAATCAAGACGCTTTTGTTTGGGTAAATACAAATAAACAAAAAAATATAATGTTGTAATTATCGATTTCCCTGATCCATCAAATTTTAGCTTAGGAAAATTATACACTAATTCTTTTTATAATAGTTTAAAACAAATTTTAACAGAAAAAGCAGTTGTAGTTGTTCAATCTACCTCTCCTTTTTTTGCTCCTAAATCATTTTGGTGTGTAAATAAAACGATGCAATCTCAGTTTAATAAGATTTATCCATACCATGTTTACTTGCCTTCCTTTGGTGAATGGGGTTTTTGTATGACTACTAATTTTAATTTTGAAAACAAAGTCTATAGAAGTTTACAAAATTTAAAATTTTACGATTACACTTTTGATAATTATATCAAATTTTCAAAAGATATGATGGCAACTGATGTAGAAATAAATAAATTAAATAATCAAAAATTAGTGACTTATTTTAATCAAGAATGGAGTAGTTATTAATGATATTGTAGATTTTTTGACTACATTTCACTAGCTCTTCTTACCAAATTGCTTTTCAATCTAAGATATCAGTTCGACTTTTTAAAAAAGTTTTCTTTCCTTATAAACTACCTTTTCTATTTATTATATTTTGAAATTTTAAAGACATTGAATAGTCTTTCTTGAAGGTTTTCCATAACGATGAAATTTGTGTATCGCTATTTCAGACAAAGTATTTTTAATATAAAAAGAGGCTGAACAATACTTTTTAGACAGCCTCTTCTTAAAATTAATTTTATTTTTTACAATTTTTAAATTCTCAATAGCACCTTTTTCGTTTATAGCTTTTAGCAAATAAACTCCCGAAAAATAAGATGAAACGTCTATT
This sequence comes from Flavobacterium sp., assembly GCA_012032075.1. GTDB lineage: Bacteria > Bacteroidota > Bacteroidia > Flavobacteriales > Flavobacteriaceae > Flavobacterium. Next base: position 2,411 of record JAAURU010000046.1, on the reverse strand, counting down.
TGGTTAAGACCTATTTCTACTTTTTGTTTATAGATAGATTTACCTACAATATCAAAAATTTCAATAGTAACATCTTCTTTTATTTCTAAATTTACAATTCCATTTGTAGGATTAGGATAAACTTTTAGTAAATCTAAAGTAGTAGTTGCTATAGGATTATTATTGCTCAAACTAGCACATGATGAACCAAAAGGCCAGTCAAAATAAGTCATATTTGAATACATTCCATTTAAATTATTTCCTGAATTATCTATAAACGAAGTGCTTAATGGAGTTTCTTCAAAATCGTATTGAGCAATTAAACCAGGAGTATTTGCAGGAATACAATTATTCATATTGCTTTGAAATTTCTGATTCTGTATTTTTACCACACTCCTAAATTTTAACTAAATTCTATTTCGGCAATTGCATAGTAACTAGCTCCATCACTTCCTATAACTACTGGAAATGTACTGTTAGTTACATTACCTAAGGTAAGTGCTTCAGAAGCATCTAAAACTCCATTAATATAAATTTTAGCTGTTGTGCCATCATAAGTTGCTGCAATATGGTATCTAGTGTTTAAATTTAATTCAGAAACTGATCTTACTCCAGTGTTATTGTATCCATGAGGATAAAATACTACTTTTTCATCTTCTAATTCTAATAACCATCCGTTGTCAAATGAGTTATTTTCTGCTTTGAATACTATTGGTCCATAACTAGAATAATCAATTAGTTTTACATAACTTTCCACAGTAATTTGATCCGTTACATCAAATAAAGTGTTATGATCTACAGTTAAAATTTCTTCATCATCATTTATCCTTACTGCATGGGGACTATTTGTGGCATCATAAGCAGTAATTTGAAACAGTGCATCTGATGGATGTGTATCATATTCCCATACACGAATGAAAATAGTTTCATTTGGTGTAAGTCCTTCAAGTTCTAATTTTGAAAAATCATTTTTTCCACCTTGGTCTGCACAACTGATATATGTCAAATTATTACAAGTGCCAGAATACAATTCGATTACAGTATCCCAATTATCATTTACATTAATTCCAAAAGTTTCTACTGTTAAATATCCCGAAGCCGGTACTACTGTTGTGTACCAAACGTCTCCTATAGAAGTACTGCCATCACAATTAGGAGTTGGAGCAGATGAAGAATAGATCGCTCCTCCTAAATTAACAGTAACTGCATTTGATGTTTGTGAAGTACCTACTGTTAAAGCAATTCCTCCAGCACAATCATCATTAGCTGGTGGTAACAATTCATAAGCTGATACTTGAAATGTACCCTCAGAAAAAATTTCACCATATTCCCATACTCTAATGTAAATAGTTTCATTAGGAGTAAGACCTGTAAGCTCTAATTTAGAGAAACCGCTATTGCCTCCACTGTCATCACAATCTATATAAGTTAAATTATTACAAGTGCCAGAATACAATTCGATTACAGTATCTAAGTCATCATCAGTATTAACTCCAAAAGTTTCAACAGTCAAATTTCCAGAAGCTGGTACAACTGCAGTGTACCACAAATCAGCTACATCAGAGCCATCGCAATTTGTTCCTGGAGCAGAAGAAGAATATGTTGCCCCTTCTAAATTTCCTGTTACTGCATTTGATACTCTATTTGTTCCTGTTGTAAGAAAGATTCCTCCTGCACATTCATCATTTGCCGGTGGTGGAATGTCATAAACAGATATTTGGAATGTTGCAGAAGAATACGCTGTATTATATTCCCATACTCTTATGTAAATAGTTTCATTTGGAGTAAGACCAGTGAGTTGTAATTTAGAAAAATCATTAGTACCACCTTCGTCAGCACAATCGATATATGTTAAATTATTACAATCACCATTATATACTTCTATTACGGTATCCCAATCATCATTAATATTAAATCCTAGAGTTCTTACAACTAGATTTCCAGAAGCAGGTACTGTTGCTGTATACCATACATCACCACCTTCATAACCATTACAATCTGGTTGTGGAGCAGAAGAAGAATCTGTTGCTCCTCCTAAATTAACAGAAACTGCATTAGATGTTTGTGAAGTTCCCACTGTTAAAGCAATTCCCCCAACACATTCATCATTAGCTGGTGGTGGTGGTGTTACAACAACTTCTATTGGAGCTCTATTTATACTTTCACATCCACCATCATTTGTACTAGAAACCCAATAATAAGTAGATCCCAGTGAACTTGTATCTGGAGTTGGTGCTGTTATTTCACCCATGCCTCCAGTTTGTGAAGTGTACCATAATAATCCAGTACCATCTGAAATTGCTGTAAGTTGAGATGCAGTTGCATTAATTTGGTAAGCAACAGGTGAAGTTACTTGAGGTGCATCAAATATGTCAATTTGTACTTCAGTTTTATCACTTTCGCTAACCATTAGCATTAACTACGGCATAGTA
>JAAURU010000045.1 GCA_012032075.1 Flavobacterium sp. | reverse complement strand
GGCTTAATATTTTGTTCAACCTGCACCAGCGCTTTACAAAAGCAGGCATAAAAGATTACAATTATTTTGTGGCAGACGTAAGCAAGCCGGGCTTTGAATTTCCGGAGCTGGGGTATAAAGGGCTTTATACAAAAGACCCTGTTACAAATTTTGATATAATTGTTTGCGATGTGCCCTGCACCGGCAGCGGTACCTGGAGCCGCACCCCCGAAAATTTGTATTACTTTAAAACTGCTGCTATTAATGAGTTTGCTGCAAGGCAACAGCAAATAGTATGCAATGCAGCAGCCTCTTTAAAAAATGGCGGGTTGTTGTTTTATATTACCTGCTCTGTATTTAAAAAAGAAAATGAGGATGTGGCACAGTTTATAAAAGAAAAATTCCACCTGCAACTGCTGCATATGGAATTATTAAATGGTTACGATAAAAAAGCCGACAGTATGTTTGTGGCAGTGTTTACTAAGTCAGTCTCTAACGGCTTCAGTATCCGTTTAACTGCTTCTTCTTTATCATTAATTTTTACAGTTACAAAATACATACCTGCGCTTAATTTTTCATGGGCACAGTATAAGTTTGTCCGCCTGCCACCTGCTGGTTAGTATTTGCATAAACCCTTTGCCCGGCTTCATTTGTTATTATGATGGTTGCTTTAGCTGCGGCAACTCTTATTACTTTAATGGTAAGGTTATCTGCCACAGGGTTGGGGCTTATGGTTATTGTTTCCACTATCGCGGGGCAAAGTGCTGCATTATTTGTAATAATTGCCAGTGCCGTATCTGCACAGCCGCCGGTAGCAGTTGCAATTAATTGATAAGTGGCAGGTGTAAAAATTACAGCAGGGCTGGTTACAGAAGTTCCACTAACCGTCCATACTGGCGTAAGCCCCGTTGTGCTGAATAACAAGGTTAAGTTAGTACTGCTGTCTGTGCATTTACTTACCGCTTTATCAGCTCCTAAATTTGGTTTAGATAAAAAACTGGCAGTTACCAAAGCGGTGTCGGCACAGCCGGAATTGTTGGTGGCTATTAGCTGGTAATTACCTGCAGTTATAACAGCCGCAGGAGTTGCTACTGTATTTCCTCCCAAAGTCCACGCTGTGGTTAAAGCTGTTGTAGAAAACTGAGTGGTTAAGTTAATGCTGTTACCCGTACATACTGCAACTGTTTTGTCTGTGCCTAATGCAGGTTTGGGAGTAAAGCTTATTGTTGCAGAGTCTAAATAAAAACTGGTATCTGCAGCAATATTCATTTTTAACCGGTAGGTTATTGAAGGTGCGTTTATATTTATCAAATCATCTGTATAACTAAAATTTCTTAGTGCAAATGCAGCGCCTGCTGAAGTTTGTGTGTTGATGGCAGTGTAATTTGTTTCAGTAGATAATTTTCTTTCCACCACAATATTTATAACAGAATCTTGAATTACTACTTTTTGAATAACTATATTTTTGTCATGATTACTTTTTGAGAAAAAGCCGGACTTTTTTTGGGAAAATGAGCTAATAGGAATGGATAATAATAATAATATTTTTAAGTGTTTATTCATCATCTTTTGCGTTAAGGATTGTAGCATTTGTTTGAACTCTTTTTATTTATAAAATATTAATTTTATAGATAAGAAAGTGAGTGCGGAAAGCCTGCCAGAATGGAACGCCTATATTTATTTTTTAAGCCAATCTTTAACATTAAAAATTGATTTTTTTCTCTATTTTTATTATCATCAAACATTTTATTCAAGCCATTTTCTTTCCTATTCATAGCTAAAAAGATTATTACAAAAATTGACATTAAACCAAAAATTATATTTCTAACTATTGGATTTATTTCAATTATATAATCACAAATAATAAAACCTATACAAAAAATTCCAATTATTATATTTTTCATTTTATTTCGTTTTATTTAAATTATCAAAAAAGGCATTAATATCAACGCCTTTTTCTCTTAAAAGTAATAAGTATTTTACAGTTTTATTGTCTTTAAAGCTTTTCTCTATATAGTAAATACTAGATTTATTTTTTAATCCAACTTCCGTTTCAATTTCCTTGTTACTTAGTTTTAAGTTTTTTCTAAAATTTCTTAACATATTATTGTTTATCATTATATCTGTTTATTTCAAACAAATATATAAAAAAGTATTACATACAAGGACTAACGGCAAAACCACTACCATAATATATTGGTGCATTTACATCATAATTTACACCTTTATCAACCCAGTATGTATTACCATTTGAGTATGTTAAAATAGTTCTTATTACATCGAAAGAATTGCTCCCATTATTTGGAAAAACATATGATTTAGAATAAGAATAAGAATTTCCATTAGGCATTCCACCAACATGTCTTACTGTAAAAGTTGTTTCGTCAATACTTCTAGTCAATATTTTAACAGATTGTAAAGACGCCCCTGAAATAGATGGTGCATTTATACAAACTGAAAAATAAATATAAGTTAAATTTGAACCACCAAGAGGAACCCAAGTTTGTCTTTTATAACGTGAGATAAAATCTACAATGTTGAAATTTGGAAGAGTGCCATTATGTGTAAATGATAAAATCTTTTCAATTCCAAATGAGTTTTTTATTGTAATTTTTATTTGAAACTGTGAATAACCTGCGTTTGCTAATTTGATTTTTATTTTCTTTTCATTATTAGGTAAGGTTATAATAGAATTATTAATGTTATTATAAGTATTACTTTGTAATGTAGTTATAGAAGATTGAATGTTATCTCCAACATAAAAGGTAGGTTCTGTAAATGTTGTAGCAGGTTCTTGTACCCAATTCATAGATAAGATTTCATATTTCATTTCATATGTATCATTAGAAATATTTTCATTATTAATAAAAACCTCATGAATTGCATTGTTATTTTCAGTAGAAGAAAGATTTGAAATTTGATATAGGTCAAATTGTGGTTCAAGAAATTCTATTTGAAAAATTAATGTTTTAATAGTTCCTGATAGGTCTTTGCAATTTATTGTTAAAATTTGTTCTCCTATTACATCAGAAGTATAATTTAAAATTATATCCTCATTATGACTAACATTGATATAAGTGTTAAAAGGGATCATTTCATTATTACTTTCAAATTTCATCACTCCACTATTATCAGAAGAATAATTGATTTGAAAAGCATTAGAACTTAATCCTAAATCAGAGATTTTCAGTTTAATTGATAAATCACTATTTATACTAGCGGTGTTGTTTAATTCAATTAAGTTCCCTTCAAATTGAAAATTATAATCGTTTTTAAATTCGAGCTCTCTTGTACAAGAGAAGCTAAGAAAAATTATAAATAAGGTAAGTAAATTTTTCATAATTAGTTACATGCTGAATTAATAAAATTAGTTATTGCTGAACCAAAACCGATTTGAGTATCTACATCATAATTTACACCTTTATCAACCCAATAAATAGCTCCATTTGAGTAGGTTAGTAAAATTCTATATTTGTAGTATTCAACAAAAGGGCTTGCTTGTGGTATGAAGCCATCAGAGTAAGTACCTTTTAAAGTATTTTGATTATAATTTGGAGCTGTAGAGTTAGAGTAAACGGATATATAATTATTTGTATTATTTAATGCTTTTACTATTTTAAAATTAGTTAATGTAGCTCCTGACACATTAGGTAATGTGTAACAAAATGTATAAGTAACATAATTGTTATTTGAACCAATTGAATAGCCTCTTTTATAACGTAATAAAAAATCTATAGTATTATACTGAGGAAAGACACCATTATGTTCAAATATTAAATTTTCTTCAATATTATAACTATTTTTGACAGTTATTTTAATTCTAAATTGTGAATAGCCAGCATAAGATAAAAATAAATTTATTTTACTTTTATTATTAATTAATGTTAAAGAATTTGTAATATCAATGTATGTATTTAGAGGAATAGCAACAGTATTATTTCCAAAAAGATTTCCTGAAATTAAAGTTGGACTTGTTTGTGTAACAGCAGGGTCTTGAATCCAATTCATAGATAATATTTCATATTTCAACTGATAATTATCGTTAACTATATTCTCATTTTCAATAAACATTTCGTGAAGTACATTATTTCCATTTGTTGTGGAATAATTAGATGTTTGGGTTAAGTCAAAGGACGGGGATAAAAAGTTAAAAGAGGTAGCTATCAACCTTTCATTACCAGAATCATCAATACAATAGAATGTAACATTTTGTTGTCCTATTATTTCAGATGAATAATTTAAATTGATAATTCCTGCAGGAACGTTAATATACTCATTAAATGGAATTTCCTCATTCGTGTTTTGAAAAGATAATTTACCATTGAACTCAGAGATATATTTTATTTTGAAATTATTTTGACTTTGACCAGTATTTTCAATTTTTAAATTTATTTCTAAATCATTAGAGACAAATTGACTATCTCCGTTAGGGAGTTCTAAGGTAAAATTATAATTATAGTCGTTTGTCAATTCAAGTTCTCTTTCGCACGCTAAAAAAAAATTGCTAGAAAGAAAATTATATATTTATTAATATTTGCCATAGATTAAAAATTATATTTAACACCAACAGCTACAAAAGGGTTTAAATTTCCAGTAGTTGATTTGATTAAGTAATATTGATTTCCCTTTAGATTTAAAGCAAAATTTTCAAAAAGATAAATATCAAAATTCAATGAAGCGTAAAACCCACCAATATAATTAGATTCGGACTTTATTATTAGTTCATCAGTTTCATTTATTTTTTCATATCCTGCAAAAGCTCCACCTCCTATATTAAAATTTAGTGTATTGCTTCTATCTCTAAGAAAAGTATACAAATAACCTAGATTTATATTTGATGAAGTAAAGTTTCCATTCTTATTATTATATAATTTTTCAAAAATAAAGTGAGAAACTCCAATTTCATAGTTGGAATTATTCTTACTTTTAGTAAATGTAATCATAGCTCCAATTGATTCTTCATTATAATCTACAAATCCTCCATTGATAGTAATACTATTTCTTTTTTGAGAATATGTAAATAAAGATATTGTAATTAGAATAATTGTAATTAAGTTTTTTTTCATTTTTTAAATTTTTTAGGATTATTGATAGTATAATTTGGGATATTAAGATTAAGATTTCTCTCTCCATTAGCCTCGTTTAGTTCAAAAACTAGAATTTTATTATTGTCAATTGTAAATTGATCATAGATAAAAATTATTTTCTTTTTTTCTCGACCTTTAATTACACGATTTGAATTAAAAATGCTTACGGGATTTTTTTCTAAATATTGATTTGAGCTTTTACTTTCCTTTGATAATTTAACATAAGATTTAATATAATTTATGTTGTAATCTATGTTCGTTTTGTTATCAATATCTACTGTAATGTATATTTTCCCATCATAATAGTATACATTTTCTAAATCTAATTTAATGCTATAATTAGTGTTATTTATTCTTTTGATATTTTTTCCTTTTTTAATGATTGACTCACAAATTGTACAATCAACTATATTTTTTTCTGCATCATTATAACTTTATTACCTATTGTATAATCATTTTCTCTTATACTTGCTTTTAAATTTTCTTCATTATCAGCAACTGGAATATTTTTATTTTTTGAATTTTTTTTAGTATTATTTATATTAACACCATCACTTTGAGTAAATTGGATAATATTTTTAACTTCAAACCCATATTCTATATTAACATTAAACAGTGTGTTATCTGCTGTTTTAACAATCAAATTAGTTTCTTTAGCATTTTTTTTAGTAGCTTTTAATAAAGCTATATTTTCACTTCCATCGGGATTATATTCAAAAACAAAATCCTCATTTCCAACAGCTCCTTGAATGATATTACTATCAAAAATTATACTGACATATTTGTTTTCATTAACTTTTATAGTCTGCGCATTAAGTGATACACAAAACAGAAAGAGAATGATTTTATTTATTTTTTTTCTCATGTTTTATTATTATTTTATAATTATTTAAAAGTTCAATTCTTTCTTCTTTTGCTTTTTTTGATAATAGATTTGTTAGTGTCTTTGAGAATGGAATCCTTTCTAAATCATCTTCTTCTAAAGCTTCTTTTTGTAATTCTTTTTTTAACATGGCATTTAAATTTGGTGTTTCAACATAAATTCCATTATTAGAATCTTCTGCGTCAAAAATTTCAAGCTCAACATCTGTTTGATTAATTTTATTAATTAAAACAATAAGGCGATTAGGTTTAATTTTAGCAGTTCCATATAATATAGTATTAACTGGGAAATAATTCCCATCAATTGTTGTCCCTTTTGTTAATCTCATTTTTACTCTATTACCATCTAAAACAGTTTGGTCGGTATGTATACATGCATATAAAATTACTTTTTCAATTTTATTTTCACTTTCTGAACCACTAAAAAAGCCACTTTCTTTTTTGATTTCAATATCTCTTTGATGATTTAGTGGCTGTTTAATTGGTTCTTTATATTCAGCATTTTGTGGAGTATTATTTACATAATGATTATTATTATATTGGTTGTGTTTTATTTTTTCAACTTTTTCTTTTGATGGAGCATTAACTTCTTCAATTTGTTTTCTTAGTTCTTCCTGTTCATTCTTTTTTTCTTCATCTTTTTTAGTAGAAAATGTTTCAGTTAAATCTACATTCTGATTATAAGTATTTTTGTTTTCTTCGCCCAAAGCTTCAAGCTTAGAGTTATATTTTTCTGTTTCACTTACTGGAGCTTCAATATCATTTATCTGTTTTTTTTTACCATCATCAAATGTGAATGAGATTAAAATAATTATAATAATAAATAATGTTCCAAAAACAGAATAAACAATTAATTTTCTTTTATCTATTCCTTTTTTGCTGTTACTAATTTTAGATTTCTTTTGTGCTTCTATTTTAACAGCTTGCTCTTTACTGGTAACTTGTTCCAGATTATCATCAGTGCTAAATCTTGCCATTTAATTATTTTGATTTAAAATTTCTTGTTGTTCTTTTTCTTCTGTGTATTCATTTTCTAATTTTACTTTTTCTAAGTTTTCCGATAATTTTGTAATTAATAAACCGTAAGGATTATATGGATAGTTCCGATTAGTTTCTTCTAATAATACAGACACCTTTGAAGTGTAATTATCAATTGTTTTTCCATTTATAACTGTTATAATTACTTCAAAATTCACTGTATAAGGAGGGTCATAACCACTTATTTTCCAAGATTTTTGATTAATTTTTGCATGTTGGATTAGTCCTGTAATAGAGAGAAATTTGTTAAAATAACCTTTTCTATCCCTATCCTTCATTATTGCAGTAGGTTCAGAACCTACTAACCAATATATTTTTTCTTTTTTTTCTTTCATTGTATAACCATCTAAATCATAGTATAAAGAAACAAAATAATCTAGATTAGCTTTTACTTGTTTTATCTTATCTTCTTTTTCTGATAATTTAACTAAAGGAACTAAATTGCCAGTTTCATTTATTGCATAAAGATTCTTTTGACTTTCTATGTATATATTGTATGTAATTAAACTCATGGTTATAATAACTACTGCAGAAATAAAAGTAATTGAATAAACTGCTACATTATTTCTTTTTAAAGCTGAATAAATATTTTTTCCTGTTTCCATATATTAAGAAAATAAATTACTGATAAAGCTTGTTGATTCTCTAAATAGTTTTACTTTAACTGTAAAAACTACAATTATTGTAATTATTAAACCAAAAGCATAATGATTTAATTGTGTTCCAGTATCAAAATCATTTGAAAGAACAAATTGTTTTTGTAAAGCATCTTGTACTAAATATGTAAAATTTACTATTCCTAAATAAGCTAAACCTAATAACATTAATCCTGTATATCTTTTAATCCATTTACCAAGTAAATCTTTTGTTATATCTAATGTAGAATAAGCAATTATTATTGGAAAAATTACTTTCATTAGTTGAATTAAAAAAATTCTTATTAGTAAATATGATGCTGTAAGTGACAAATCAGCTACACTACAGATAGAAGCTAATAAAACAGCTATTATATAAAAAATAACAAATGTTATACTAGAAGCTATAACACCTATATAGTCCATCCAATCTTCACAACCGTCCATTACACTATCCCATTGTTCAACCAGCGAATCATTTAATTGTGTGTAAATATCATTATTAGTCCAAGCCATAGCTGTATCAAGACTAACAAAAGAATCTTCTATAATATTAGGAATCCAATCACTTGTTACAATAAAAAAAGCGTAAGCAACAAATGTTGGTAAGCTTAAATATTTATGATTATCCTCTCCCATATTTCTAATAGTAGTGTCAAGAAATCTAAATATTAGAAGAACAATTGCTAATGTTTTTGAACCAGTTATAACCATTTTAAATATATTATTGGTTTGCAATAAAACCAGTAATTCTTGTATAAAATCAAAATCCATTTAATTTTTATATTTGTTAGCTATAATTCTTGTTTTTACAACATCTATTAATATTTTTCGTCTTGTATCTTCAAAAAAATCTATTCTATCTTTATCTGTCATTGTAAATAAACCGTTTGATAAAATTTTGCTTACAAGTCCAATATTTAAACTTATTGAACCTAATGCTGTATTTAATTTTTTTAATGTAGAAGTTGAAACATTTATATCTTGGTTTAATATTAAATTTACATTTGATATAGCTTCTTTTTGTAAACTAATTATTTCTCCCATATCATTTATAGATTTAATCATGTTACTTACTTTCTCAACTTTTTCAGAAGCTTCTTTTAAAAGTTCATAACTTTTTTGCAGTTGTGCTAATTGACTTGTCGAATTTGTAAGTTGTGATGCTAATGTTGTATTTACACCCGCATCAACTACAGCTAACTGTGTATATCCTATATTATATATTAGAATAATTAGAAGTGTGATTTTTGTTTTCATTTTTAATTAATTTAGTGTTATTATTTTTTCAATTGCTTTTTGCATATCTTTAGTTTCATTATAAATCTCAAGTAATTTTTCATTTTCAAGTCCTTCTGTTTGATACGCCCAGTAAACTTTTTTAGGAAGTATTAATCTATATACTTGATGTTTTTTACCTCGCATTATAAACATTTCAGAATACGGAATTTTTGCTGAAAAATTTGTGTTAATAGAACTCATTTGATAATAGGCGTGTTCACTTAAATTAAAACGATTTTGTATCGATTTGTAATTTTTTGCTCCAAGAACATATAATACTTGTGTGTTTTCAATCATAGCTTCTGTAATTTCATTTTTTGGTAGCTGACTTTCTGATTGTAATATAATTCCAACTGAACCGCTTTGTTTACGTATTGCTTGAAAAGAGTATCCAATACTTCTAAGAACATTATTCCATTTTAACTGTTCTGCTACTTCATCATAGAAGACAATACCTTCTTTTGTTTTGTCTTTCCAAATAACTTCATTAATTGTTGCATCAACTAAATTTAACATAATTGATAGTAACAAAGGATTATTTCTGACAGCATCTAATTCAAAAACAATAATAGACTTATCTTTAATAGTTGAATCAATAATAGAATTATCTTTTTTATATAAAAAGGAATAAATACCATCTTCAATAAACTCGCTCATTAAATGTAGAAATTCATCCATTTTAAAAAAGTCTTCTTTTATAGATAACTTTTCCAACAAATCATTTTTATTCTGCTTTATAAAAGAAATAAAACTAATCATGGAATGATCATGATTTATTTCTTTATAATAATATTCAACTATTTTTCTTAAAGAAGTCTTTTCAAGTTCACTAATTTCAGTATCTCTTTTATAATGATTTGCCACAAATATTATCAGTTCTTCTATTTTGTCAGTAGTCAAATTATCATTATTATATAATTGAAATGGATTTACTGGTATAGAATCACCCTCTTTATATGTTACATAAATTGTTTCATTAGGATATAATGCAGATAATTTTTTATAACTTCCGCCTAAGTCAACTATTACAATTTTTGTTCCAATTTCTAAATAATGTCTTACAATATGATTAGCAAGTACACTTTTTCCTTCTCCTGTTGGTGCTAAAATCATAAAATTTCTAGCTTTAATATTTTCCTTTTTTTTATCCCAAACATCTACTCTTACAGGAATATTTGAAATTCTAGAATTAAAAATAACACCTACACTGTCATTTTTATATTCAGTAGCATTCATTATTAAAGAACTAAATATTTCCAGTGATGCAATATAAAATTGCTTATCAGTAAAATATTGAGAATAAAAAGGGAATGAGTTATTAAAAAGAGCTATTAAATAATTTCCTATTGGTACATATGGAATTACATTTATTTCTCTAAAAGCATCTATAGTTTTCAAAATATTTGAATTTAAAGCTTCTTCATCAACTCCTATTACAATTACATTATTATGTCCTCTGATTAATTTAAGATTACTAGTTTTTGTAATATCTTCAATAATACCATCTGTAATACTAGCATAAATCTTATTTGATGAATCAAAACTTCTCATTTTATGCAGTTGTACATTTCTTTGTTTTAAGTCGTTTAAATGCATTCTATTGTCGTCAATTACTGCAATTTGATTATAGATATGAGAAAAATTAAGATTAAAACCAAAATTATCACCATAATTTTTAAAAAAAGTAGCTGAATCATTAGGTAAGTCTTTGTCTTTAATAGTATAGCTAAATTCATCAGGCATTTTTTCCTCATCTAAACAACAAACAATAGAAGCAAATTTATTACCTATTTTCACATAATTATTTTCAAAAACCATATCAGAACTAAAATTGGTTTCAAATAAATTAAAGTATAAATCTGTATAACTTATTAATTCATTTTCAGTAAATGCTTCTATTGAAAGTTTATTACCACCCTGTAGCTTTATGTTTTTTAGACTTAATAATGTACTTTCAACAGAGCGGGAAAAATTTTCAATTTCAGTATCAAAATCTTCAAACACTTTTTTACTAACTTTTAAAAAAGGATTTGTTAAGTTTTTATTATTAATAATCTGATTAGGAAGTATAAAAAAAACATAACATTCGTGTTTTAAATAATTCCAATTTTTATAAAATAGTTTTGTATCTTTTTGTAAATAATTACTATCAGGTAAATTACTAGTATCATATTCATTCTCAATAAAAGCATCCTGTTTATAAAAGATTGAGCCTATTGGTAAATCTTTAATTGCAGAATACCAATATTTGTTTAAATCAATATAATCATCTTCCCCCAAAGAGTACTTTTCAGGAAGTATAATTTTATAAGCCATGCCATAGACACCATTTTTATAAATAATTCTATTATCCTTTATGTATAAGTATTTATTCATATTTAGAATATTTTTTAGGTAGCTTGTTATCAAATAAATATGAATTAACTTTATCATTTGATAATACATGTCTGCAGATTAAATATGATATACCTATTAAGATAAAGCAAATAATCATATTTAAAAAAGAGAATCCTATTAATAAAATTAATAAGCAAAGTACAGTCATAATAGTAAATGAAATGAATCCTAAAATAGTAAAACCATATATATAAGGTTCTTGTCTAATTTTTTTATAATTTTTCATAATAAAAATTTAAAAGGGAGTTATTTAAACTCCCTTTAGTTTAAATTTGTAAAGAGAATACCCACCTTACTAATGTATAGGCTACACCCATTATTACTGCTACAACAACTAAATTTATAGCACCTTTTTTAACGTCTCCATTATCACTAAGAAAATGTTTTAAATTTCCAATCACTACAAACATAAAAGCAATTCCTAAAATGATAGGAAAAACACTAACAAACTGCTGTTTGATGTCATTAGCAGGAGTTGTTAAATCAATTGTTCCTGTTTGTGCGCTTAGTAATGATGTAGCTAATAATGTTGCTAAAATTAAAGGCTTCTTTTTAATAAAAATTCTTTTCATAAAGTTTAAATTAATTATTGGACAAATATATACAATTATTTCAATATAGTGTACTTTTTTTACTAATTTGAATTTAGTATTGTTTTTACTTCATTCATGATTTTTTCATAGTTTTTTAAGATAATTTCATTTGTTACAGAATGATTTTCAGTTTTTTCCTTTTCTATTTTATTCATATTAAATTTAATAATACCCCCTTTTCCATCTGATAAAAAAGCAAATTCTCCTGCTTTTAGTCTATGAAATTCAATTGCTCTTACTTCTCTTATTTCTCTTTCCCCGATATTGCTTCCATTAACAGAACCAAATAGACCACCTCCTGCTCCTTTATAACTTTTAGATTGGGTTTTTTCCATTTTAAAGCCAAAGTATCCTTCATAAAATTGGCTAGTATCAGAATCATTTGTCTTTCCAAATATTTGAATTGATAAATTTGAAATAATTTCTTTAATTTTATCCTTTGAATATTGAACAGTTCCCTGTGATAAATCTTGCATACAATAAACTGTAGAAACTCCAAAACTTCTCATTGTAGCAGGTATTTTAGCCATATTCATTAGTTTAATTGTTGGTGCTTCATCTAAAATAAGAACACTATGTTTTCTTTCTCTTTCCATCATTGTTTTGTTATTGTATGTATAATAGTAGCAATAACAGGAGATAGATAATTATCATTTTTGGGTTCATTTACAATTGAAATTACTATATCATTTTCGTGTTTATTTACTGCTAAATCTACATCATCGCCACTTAATGTATAAAATGCTTCTGGAAATGCTAATTTTCTCAATAAATTAGCCAAAGTACTAAAAACAGAAGCTGTTTGTCTTTCAGAATCTAAACCTCCTAAAAAAGCGGAAGCTTGCATTTTTACTCTTAAATCTGCTGATAAAAATTTTCTTAATTTTTCATAAGGCGCTTTCACTTCTTCACCAGCTTTTGTATAACCAATTACATCTGAAAAATCACCAGTTAATATAAGAGCTATTACATGAGGTAATGTACAGTAATTAGTTCTATTTTTTTTATCATTCAAATGCAATTTCAAAATAACAGCTGATAAAAGAGCTTCGGCATTCTCTATAAAGAAATTTGATTTTTCTCCACTACCTAAATTTTGAACCAAAACAGAAACTAGTTCATTTATTTCTTTTTCATCTGATATATATTTTTGTGAAATAGGATTTACCCTAATCCCGATATGTGGTTTATGAAAAGCAATTATTTTCAATCTATCCTGAAACAAAGGTTTAGCTATTTCCGTAAGTTCTCCATCTTTATAATCATAAATTACACCAGTAAATAAAGCTTCTGAACAATGTTTCATAATCACGTATATAGGACTTTCTGTTTTACCTGAACCTGCAGCTCCTATAACTACAATACCTCTTTTAATATTCTTCATTAATTTTCTTCCTTTGTTAGTAAAAAATTCAACATCCCAAATTTTGTCTTGCTTATCAGGATATGTTAAAAGACCAACTAGACCACCTATAATAAAGGAGCTGGATAATAGATATTTCAATATTATTGAAAAAAATATTGTTGAAAATTTAAAATAAAGTATTACTATAATTATTAACAAAAATAATAATGAAATTAATTTCATTTCATAACGAATAATAGCAAACACAATAGTGGCTATTATTAAAACCACAGTTAAAGCTAAAATAATTTGC
>JAAURU010000044.1 GCA_012032075.1 Flavobacterium sp. | reverse complement strand
TTTTAGTGGTTTTTTAATTAATCATTTTTCATAGAAAATTATTTTTATTAATCTTATTAAGTGTTTTTGGCTTCGGCCAAAACAATCCAAATCCAGGATATTGGCAACAAAATGTTGACTATAAAATGGAAGTAGCTATGAATGTAAAAAACTATCAATATAATGGGAAGCAAGAATTAGTTTATACTAACAATTCTGCAGATACTTTATATAAAGTATTTTATCATTTATACCCAAATGCTTTTCAACCAGGAAGCGCTATGGATATTCGTTTACAAACTATTTCTGATCCAGATAAAAGGATGGTTCGTACTTTTAAAGTAGCCAATAAAGATGTAAATGAAAGCAGAATAAGCACTTTAAAACCAGAAGAAATGGGTTTTTTAAAAATTACCAATTTTAAGCAAAATGGGACTGAAGCTAAAACTAAAGTAGTTGGAACTGTTTTAGAAGTAACATTAAACCAGCCTATTTTCCCAAAACAAGAAACTACTTTTACACTTAACTTTGACGGACAAGTACCTTTACAAGTAAGACGTTCAGGAAGAAATTCTGAAGAAGGTGTTGCTTTATCAATGACACAATGGTATCCTAAAATAGCCGAATATGATTTTGAAGGTTGGCATGCAGATCCTTACATTGGCAGAGAGTTTCATGGTGTTTGGGGAGATTTTGATGTAAAAATCACTATTGATAAAAACTATACTATTGGAGGAACGGGTTATCTTCAAAATAAAAATGAAATAGGTCATGGTTACCAAGACAAAGGTGTTGAAGTTAAACATTCAAGAAAAATCAAAACTTTAACGTGGCATTTTAAAGCTCCAAATGTACATGATTTTGCATGGGCTGCAGATGATAATTATATTCATGATATGATTTTAGGTCCAAATGAAGTAGAATTGCATTTCTTATATAAAAACAAGGCAGAAAATCTTGAAAATTGGAAAAAACTACAACCTAAAACAGCTGAAATATTAGATTATCTTAATAAGAGCGTAGGAACATATCCGTACAAACAATACACTGTTGCTCAAGGTGGAGATGGAGGAATGGAATATGCAATGTGTACCTTAATTACTGGTAACAGAAGTTTTGGAAGTCTAGTAGGAGTTACAGCTCATGAATTTGCTCATTCTTGGTTTCAGCATATTTTAGCTTCAAATGAATCCAAACATGAATGGATGGACGAGGGTTTTACTTCTTTTATTTCTGATTTAGCAATGCTTGCTGTAATGCCTTCTAAACAAGATGAAACAGAAAAAAATCCATTTGAAAGTGCATACAATAGCTATCGCTTTTTGGTAAAAACAGGTAACGAACAACCGTTATCAACTCACGCAGATAGATATGATATGAACAGATCTTATGGAATATCTGCTTATAATAAAGGAGAAGTCTTTTTAGCGCAATTAGGTTATGTAATAGGTGTTGAAAATCTTATGAAAACCTTAAAAAGATATTATAGCGATTTCAAATTTACACACCCTACACCAAATGACATTAAAAGAAGTGCAGAAAGAGTTTCGGGCGCTAATTTAGATTGGTATTTAGTGGATTGGACACAAACAACAAATACAATTGATTACGCTGTAAAAACAGTAGTTGAAGAAAACAACAAGACGAAAGTAACATTTGAAAGAATAGGAAGAATGCCAATGCCATTGGATATTTTAGTAGTTTATGATGATGGAAGTCAAGAAACGTTTTATATTCCAAATACTTTAATGCGATGGGAAAAAGAAAATCCGTATCCACAGTTAAAAAGAACCGTTTTAGATGGTTGGGATTGGGCTTACCCTACATTTACATTTGAATTAGCAAAGCCAAAAGCTAACATCGAAGCTATCGTAATTGATCCAAGTGGATTAATGGCCGATGTTAATTTAGAAAACAACGCTTACGAAAAATAATTTTTTTTAAATATTAAATAAAAGGGAAGCAAATTTTACTTTCCTTTTTTTAATTCATAGAATTAACTCTTATACTTGCTTTAACTAGTGCTAAAGCTTTGATTTTTGTCATTTCAACATCTTTATCTTGATGATGTTTGTTTTGGCTAACCAATCGCACAAAACCACTTTGTTCCGACTTTTGAATGTATTTTACAGTAATATATTCTTCACCGCTCATATCCATACTTAAAAGATACATTTCACCCCAAAAAATTTCGTTTTTAATATCACTTACTTCTTTGTATAACACAATGTCACCACTTTTTAAAAGTGGATACATGCTATCTCCAGTAACATAAACAGCTCCATCACATTTTGGCAATCTAGGAATAGAAATATAATCTAATGGAGTTTGCATAGTTCTATCTTGAAACAAAGGAACTAAACCAGCAACAGCTTCAATGTCAAATAAAGGGATTTGTTGAACTTCAATGCTTTTATCTGTTCGCAGTGGAAAAGCATCCACATTTTTGTTTAGCATAAATTCTTCGTTCTCTTTAAACATTGATCCTTCTCCTGTAAGAAGCCAAATCGGATTCAAATCGGAATAAATCGATAGAATATTTTCTATGACATTAGAACCTATACTTTTTCCTTCTTTTACGGCTTTTGATATACTTCCTCTTCCAGCACCTAAACTGTTTTCGAATGCATAAAAACTAAAGCCTTTTTGTCAATATATTGACCTAATCTTTCTGAAACCATGGTTATAGCTTTTAAATTTAAACAAACATACGAATATTTTCTCTAAAAACAATATATTAAATGAAAAAAGTCGCTTAAAGTAATCAAATAATCAGTTAGTTGTAACATAATTAGAAATTTTTCTTCATTTTATTTGTATAAATGATTATTTTCTTTTATATTTGCATTGTTATTAGTTCAAAAGGCTAATCTATATGAATATATTCTTTTTCTAAATGGATGCGCAGCCAAATAGATCAATTTTACCTAATTAATTTATTGATAAAAATGAGTCAAGAAATCAAAAACACGCTCTTCCGTTTTGTTACGATGCGAGCACCAGAATTGTCTAATGAGGAAACCCAAGAGAAACGTTTCGTTAAAAGACCAACTCAAATTACAGTTAAATCATTTGATCTCGCTGTTAAAAACAAACCTACTACTACCACTAAGTGGGCTGCTATGCAAAATTACGCTAGTACATTTGATGCATTTGAGAATAAAGAGGAGGTGGAAGTTATAAAACAAAAATTTGTATAAATTTGGTAATTTGGATTGCTAGAAACAAATATTCTTATACTAATCAAGAGCTTATTGCAAAAAAAACTTTAGTACAAAACAATCTTACTCCCGAAGCAATAACTTTATTGTGGGACAATCTTTTTTATCAAGTTATTACAAACAAAAATTTTTATGTAAAAGAAGCTATCATGCAAATGCTAATTGCTGATAATCTTATTAAAAACTTTGTTAATGACAATACTGTTATTGTTAATTTAGTCAATGCAAAAGTAATTTTACCTAAAGAATTGTTCGTTGAAAAAGAGGAAACAACTTCATTACCAACTAAAAACAGTAGTACAAAAGCAATAGCTGAAATTAAAGATGATACTCCAGAAATTTCTCTTCCAAGTGAAACTATGCAACAGTTTCAGGCTGTATCTATGGCTGAATTAGAAATTGAAAAATATCGAGATTAAAAGAAGAATTATCAAATCTCGAAAAAGCGTATAAGAAAGAATATCAAACGGCTTATAAAATAGCGCAAACAGCACATCAAGAAAAGATTAAACCTATTCTTACTCAACATGCTCTTGCTGTAGAAGAATCGAAAAAAAACTGGTGTAGCCTTCAAAATCCTCAGTTACCTTATGATGCAACAAATCCTTGCAATCATCCACCTGTTGTACCATTGCCAGATCTACCTTCATTTGAATTTGAATATCAAAATGAAATCGATTTATTTAATTTACAGCAAAATCTTTCAGAAGAGAGTTTAGAAACACTAAATGATATATACGACTTGTATCATTTATATGAAAGAGAAGGTGTACCAACTGATCATAAAGGTGACGCAACAAAATCATCAAGTCTAAGAATTGCTTCTTATAACACTTTTGCTGGATTTGAAACTTTTACCGATTTAACAACAAATCTAAACAGTATTGTATCAATAAACAATGATATAATTTTAAACAATACTGTAAATCAACAACCAAGTGCAATAAGTCTTGGAGGTGTAATTATTCCATCATCAAATACGCTTCCTAGTGTTCCGTTTAAATATCAAATTTGTCCAAGAACACATAATAGAATATCTAGAAGGAGAGTTTCTTTTGATGTTAGTTTTGATGTTCCAGATACATCTTGGCAAGTACTTTCAGTTGAAACTAAGTATTTAATTACTGATAGAGATGAGAAAATAGTAACTGATTTTACACCGTCGAGAAATGGCAACACTATCTTTTTCAACAGTTTGCTTTATAATGAATATTTATATAGCAGTATTTTACTTTCGGGTTCCTTAAAATACATAAGTCTTACTGTTACTTTTTCAAATGGTGCTATAAAAACATTTAAAACTGGTGCTTGGAATTCAACAAATTGTTTTTTTGGAAACTTTTTAGATGTTAAAGGTACTAACGACACTGGAGGAGGCAATAATGATACTGTTAATTTACCAGAAAACACTTTTGTACCAACAGGGTTTGGTGTGAAACAAATAGGTATTGCCGATTATAAGAAAGTAGAGCAATCACTTCAAGGTTATGTAGAAGGAGATGTTTCTCATATTGAAAACATAATGGCTCGTGAGTATAAAGAAAAAGCAACACGCAGACTTCGTCGTAGTGAAAATACAACGACTACTTCTTCTGAAACAGAAAGAGAACAATTAACAGATACTACAAGTGCCAATCGTTTTGAAATGCAAAGTGAAGTGGCTAGTGTTATTCAAGAAAGTAAAGATTTTTCTGCAAGTGCAAATGTAAGTTACAGCCC
This sequence comes from Flavobacterium sp., assembly GCA_012032075.1. Taxonomy (GTDB): domain Bacteria; phylum Bacteroidota; class Bacteroidia; order Flavobacteriales; family Flavobacteriaceae; genus Flavobacterium. Next base: position 8,683 of record JAAURU010000044.1, on the reverse strand, counting down.
ACCTTCTGGAAACATCCGAATTGATGCTGGTGCTGGTTTTGCCTCTCATTCTTCTAAAGAAGACAGTAATAGACAAGCCATAACGCAAGCAAAAGACATTACAGAACGTGCTATGGAAAGAGTGGTTTCAAAAGTAAAAGAAGAGCGTATTCAAAAAATTGTTGAAGAATTTTCAGAAGAAAACACCCATGGCTTCGACAATAGAAAAGGAGACAACCATGTGGTAGGTGTTTATAGATGGGTGGATAAAGTATATAAAAACCAAGTCATTAATTATGGCAAACGATTAATGTTTGAATTTATGGTTCCTGAACCTGCAAAATTGCATCTTTTAGGCATGGCAGAAAATAAATCATTAGGAACAATTATTGAAAAACCTACAGATCCTAGAAATGCAACTGCTTATAAATTATCTGATTATTCTTTTGTAAATGAAACTACCATAAAATATTGGGGCGGAAAATTTAATGTAGAATTACCTGATATGCCTTTATTAGAATTCAGTATTGGAAAATCATTGGGAGGACAATATACTAATGGTATTTCAAATATCGAGAATATGTCTTTTCAAAATGAAATTCAAATTCCAGAAGGATACATAGCAAACAAAGGAACTGTTGCTTATACTGCTGCATCAGATGGTGATGGAAGTAGTGGAAGCGCAATTATTGGAGATGCAGGTTTTTTCTTTACTGGAAGATGGGGTCAATTAATTAATAAAGATTATGAAAATTTTAGAAAACCATATTCTAATAATATACCAATATCTGGAACCTTTTATAATCAGTTTTCTGGAACCTTCAATTTTTCTATAAATGTTGTTCTAACTAATGAAGCCAAAGAAAAATGGCAAAAAGAAACATTTAAAGCAATAATAGATGCTTATAATGAAGCTTTAATAGCATACAATCAATTACTTGCAGAAGAAAAAGCAAAAGGAGATTTAATAAAAGGAACAAACCCAGGCTTTTATCGTCAAATTGAAAATAAAGTTTTGCGAAAAAATTGTATTTCTTACCTTGTTAGTCAAAATCAAAAATCTAAAAGAACTTATGGTAGAGACATGATTTTACCACTAGGAAAAGATGTAACAAGAAATTTTGGCAATCATGAAATAAATGTAAGTGCCGATTTAGATGATTATGCTGCTTTTGCAAAATTTATTGAGCAAGCTTTTGAATGGGATATTATGTCTTATAATTTCTATCCTTATTACTGGGGGAAAAGAGACAATTGGGCAAGTTTGTATCAATATGACAATAACGATCCTTTATTCCGTTCTTTTATGCAAAGTGGTATGGCTAGAGTAATAGTTACTGTAAGACCAGGATTTGAAGAAGCTGTAAATTATTATATGCAAACAGGACAAATTTGGAATGGTGGTGAAGTTCCTGTAATTGAAGATGAATTATTCTTATCTATTGTAGATGAATTACAACAACCAGTTGGTAAAAAAGAAGGAAAAGCTTGGCCAACAAGAATTCCAACTTCTTTAACTATTCTTCAAGCCGATAGTATTGGTTTAAAAGTAACTAAAGCGTTACCTTATGATAGCGATTTATCTGATTTTGAAAACCCAGATGAAGTGCCTCAACCAACAGGTTTTGAAGTTACTGGTTCGCAATTAAATACTACTGTTGCAAAATTTATTCAATTCACTTTTGAAGAAATGGATGGTGGTAATTTTAGAACTATAGGTGATCATGATAATGCAGCACAATTTCCTAGAGTCTATGAGTGTATGGGACAAACCATTACCATAAACAGAGACGCAAAATGGTTAAAAACAACTCCTAGTGTTGTAATTTTTGATGAACTTGCAGAACAATTGTCTTTATTAAATGGTGTTAAAGCAACTGTAGCTGTTGATAGTAATGGTTCTACAGATGGTATTACTTTTACTGTTGACACTAATAAAATTAAAGATTTTACTTTCAAAAAACCAGGTTTAGATCCTTTGTATGATTCTTTAAGAGTCATTATAGAAGATGAAGTGATTGTTAAAATAGGAAAATATGATCCAACATATAAAAGAATACATGATAAAGCTGGAGTAGCTTTAAATTTATCTAATACTACTAATCTTTTCCCTATTTCCCGATTTGAAATATGAGCCAAGTAAAAATGGAAACTATATGGCAGCACGATGTAGTGCTGCCTTATATTCTCAATGAATTAAAAGAAAAAATAGAAGCTATTACTCCTATTCATAAAATAGTTTTATATGGAAGTAGAGCAAGAACTCCTTTTAACGATTGGGAAAGTTTAAAAGGAAAAGATTGGGATATAATTGTAGTGTGCAATTTCCCAATAACGAACACTCATATATGGACAAAAGACTTGGGTTATCATATTGATTTAACTGTTACAACAAAAGACCGAATAGCTCATTTTGAGCAATACAACATGACTTATTTAGAATTGTTTCCAAATAATGAATTAGTAATGACTAAAACTTAAACAAATGGCAAATAACATATTTGAAGATTATGAACAAGAAAGTCAAAAGCAATTCTATTTCAAAAAAATACTATCCATTTATCCTAACAAATTGTTGGGGTTTTTAAACTAATTTGATGATGAGAGCAATAGAATATGGCTTACAAAAATATGGAGGCTATTCCCTTAAGGATTCTGAAACAAACATCTTTGTTTTTAATGATGAGATTAAAGTTGAACAAGATGAAGATAATACACAAAATGAAATAATAGAAAGGTTATACCATGAAATTGAATATGATGTAATCGACAACATTATAACTGTAAAAAATGAAGCAGAAATAATAGATGAAATAGAGTTTGATTATCTTATGAATACCAATGTTACAAATGTTCAACTCATTGAGTCTAATATTTCTTTTACCTATAAGGACATTCCCTTAATTACTTCCATTTATAAAATCAACAATAAATATTTTGTAGTATTACCAAAAGATGAAATAGGAGAAGCAGAATACCTTTCGCTTTTACCAAGTGTTGAAGTTAGTAGCAATCTAAAAACAAAACCAGCTAAACCCACTTTAAATACCATTTTAAAAGACAAAAAAATGGCTGTGGTATTATTTGTTTCAACAGATGGTGCACAAATGGAAAGAGCCTATCAATCCATTGACACTTTATATGAAAATGAAATTGTGCTTTTTATAGAGAAAAATAAAGGAGTGAATACTTTTGGTTCGGTAGTGCGTGTAAAAACGGGAAGTAATATTACCAGTTTAGGTATGTTTCCTTATAAGGATTTAAGCAAAATTGTAAAAATTTATAATACAGACATTGGTTCCGATTCTTTTGAAGAAATTTTAAAAGAACATTTAGAAGATAAAACTGAAAAAATCTATCTTGTTAAAGAAGTATTTATTGGGTTTTATGACAAAGTAGTTAGTTTTGGAACAGATTTAACGCTTGAAGCACTAAAATTTGCTGGAGAAACACTCGCTAGTGACATTGATACACTTAAAATTGATGAAAAAAGATGGAAATACTATAAGGAAGATGGAACTGTTACAGAAAACCCCGATTTGTTTTTACCAGGATTAAGTCTTATAAAGCAAGCCCAAATAAAAAGTAATGAAAACAATGAATTGAGTACAAGCAAACTCAATGCATTAGCCATTGCTCATATTGATGAATTGGAAAAGCTGTTGAAAAATAAAGTAAAAGAGAACCAAAAAGGAAATGCAAAGGAAAGTTTTACTAAAGAAAAAGCATTTAAAAAAATTATAAATTTAGTTTTAGAGGCTTTAGCCAATGCCAAAAAATTTCTAAAAAACCCATTAGGAAAAGGGTTAGAAATAGCAGAAGATATTTTTGTAATGTACAATGCTTTTATTGTAGGTTTACTTAATGGACTTACTCAAGCGATAAAAGGAATATTCGATTTGATTGCTCTTATTTGTGAAGGTTTAATTGCTTTAAGAGACCTTGGAAAAGAAGTTTCAAAAAACAGCATCACGTATTTAAGTTTGTTTTTGAAACGCTTGAAAACCAACTGGAAACTTTTATTAATTTATTTAGTAAAGAAAACCTAACTGCTATTTTTGATTTTTTAAAAAAATGTTTGTTGTTTAGCTTAACATTACCATCTCGCCTAATAAATTGGCTTACCAATGATAATAAACTCATAACCATTGATAAAATAGGGTATTATTTGGGCTATATTATTGGTATAATTATTGAGTTGGTTTTAGAGATTTTAGCCACTGGTGGAGCAAGTACTGTAGTTGAAGCTATAGGAAAACTTGGAAAAAGTTTTGCCGACCTTTTTAAAGGAATTTTAGCAATATTTAGTAAATTGGCAAAAAAGGTAAGGCTTTTATAGTAGATAATTTTATTGCTATATTTGCTTTTATAAGAGAAAAATCTAAAAACCTAAAACCGTTATTAGACGATTTCTTAAAGTTCATTGAAAGTGTTTTTGCTCAAGTAAAATCTTTTATTATTTTAAGAACAGTTAATGGTACGTTTCGATTAGAACTAATACCTATTCAATCTTTTGTTGAAACGGTTTTAAAACTAGTAAAGACAAAATGGGTTAACGACCTTAACAAAGTTGGTTTAAAAATTGCAAAAGCCGAAAATGAAATTTATATTTTTGTACACAAAGGAGAAGAACTTTTTAGAGGGACAAAGAAAGAAGCCAAAGAAGTACTTGAAGAATACTTTAAAAAAGGAGATGAAATAGGTTTAGAAAAGTATTTAGATGAGGTTGTAGAACAGAAGCATTTAGAAAAATTAATTTCTAAAGTACCTGGAATAAAACAATTTTCTAAATGGTTTAATGAAATTAGTTTAACTGAATTTGAAATATTATGGAAAAACAGAAAAGTAAAAAATAAAATATCAGCCTTAATAAGACATCCAGGTGGCTTACATGAATGGTTGATGTGCTCAAGAGCAAATACCTTTAAAAAATGGGGAGTTACTATGGAAGAAATAAAATTACTTCGTACTAAAATAGAAGATGTAATTTTAAAAATCCACCAGGATATCATGGTGTCCTGGTTCAACAAAGGCACATAATGAAATATTAGACTTAATAGATAGATCAAATTCATATGATGAATTTAAAATTAAGTTAATAAAGTGGTCAGAAAACAGATTAGAAGGAGGAAGTAGTTCTCTACCTAAAGGTTTATAAATATAATATATTAAAACATGGAAAAAGAAAATAAAGTATCCATTTGGATTGGAAAATCAAATTCTGAAAATGATTTTCAAAAATATTTGAAAGAAAATTATACTGACGATGGTGATTTCTCGTCAATATTTATGAATGATTTCAATATAGATTATTATGATAATCAATTTAAAGAAGTTCTTTTTAAAGAGAACAGCTCAAAAAAAGAAGTTCTTAAAGATTTTCTTACTCTGAAAATTTTATAGAAAAAATAACGGGTGTTAATTGGGAAGAAAATAATAGCTTTGTTTTGCTATATAATTTTGAGTATGATAATACCTCGCTGAAATCAGAAGTTTTAAATTTTGTAGGAGTTTTCGATTATCGTTAAATCTTAAAAGATCATAATAAAATAAAACCACAAATATTAATTGTGGTTTTATTTTTAGAACCAAAATCTAACAATATAATATTTAACTAGAAAACAAGATTTTGTTTTAACATATATCTCGCCATTAATGAATCTTTCATTGAAACTATTTTAAAACTAGTAAAGACAAAATGGGTAAACGACCTTAACAAAGTAGGTTTACAAATTGCAAAAGCAGAAAATTAAATTTATATTTTTGTACACAAAGGAGAAGAGATTTTCAGAGGTACAAAAAAAGAAGCTCAAGAAGCACTTGAAGAATACTTTAAAAAAGCAGATGAAATAGGTTTAGAAAAGTATTTAGATGAGGTTGTAGAAGCAACAAAAATAAGAAAAACAGCATTTGCAAAATGGGCAAGTAAATTTGAAAAGAAGTTTCATCATCATTTTGACGGGGAATTTACAATTGGAAGATTTAGTAAAAGAGATGCCACGCAAATCTTAAAAGGACATGGAGGACATAATCATTCAGTAATTGGTGATAATATTAGAGTTCGTAGATATTTAAGCCAACCAATTAATAATCATCCTTTTGAAGTTTTAATTGACATACGATACAAAAATGGACAATGGATTGAAAAGCAAGCAAAATCATCAATGTTTCCTAAAAACTGGAATATTGAAAGAGTTAAAGAAGAAATTGCTTTGGTTTACGATAAAATGATTGATTCTGGGGTTTTTGAACAAATTAAAAACCATAGAACACCAAGTTTTAAATCATTAGATTCTAATGGTGTTTTTGAAATAAAAATCGAGTTTGATGAATTTGGAAATATAACAAATGCATACCCTAATATTTAATTAATTTACGATGAAATACACTTTTAAAAAAATAGATTTTAGTTATGGCACAATGCCAAAAGATAAGATTACTTATGATTATGGAGTAGATTATGATTCATTACCAGATAATGAAAAATCTCTTTTTCAAATTGCATGGCGAGGCTGGACACCTAAAGAAATCCAAATGATTATTGATGAATCTAAAAAAGCAACAGAAGAAAACAGATACGAATATCAGGTTGAAGGCAGTGATTTAATTATTGTTGTTTATCCTAATGATGTTTATTTTTTTGATTATCATACAGAAAAAGAGGAAGAAGATTTTAAATGGTCCTTTTCAGAATTTATAGATTTTATGGAGAAATTTAAAAAGTTTGTAGCAGAAAACAGTTAATTTTAAAAACGCTTTAAGAAATTAAGGCGTTTTTTACTTTTATTAAACGATTTCTTAAAGTTCATTGAAAGTGTTTTTGCTAGAGCCAAGGACTTTTTAGCTACTTTCCCAAAAGCAGTTAGAGAAACCTATCAAAAATTTGGTATTGAGATTAGAGAAGTTCCTAAAAGTCCTGCTATATTTACGGGTATTCCTGTAAAAGTAAGTGATGATGTTTATGTACTTATAAAAGAGGGTAAAGAAATTTTTAGAGGGACGAAAAAGAAGATTGAAGCTTTTTCAGAAATCGTTAAAAAACTCAATACAAAACAAGTAGATGAGTTAATACAAAGAATTCTCAAAAGAAAAAATTCTAAATTGACTTTTTCAAGTATAGGAAATAAAAAGCTAGATGACTTTGTTAATAATTCATTAATTGAATGGAAAATAGTTGAACAAAGACCTGGAGCAACGGCAATATTGGAAGGTACATTAGAAGGGAAAATAATTCAAATTACTAATTATACTACAAAAGGATTGAGCAAATCACAAATTAGAGCTCAAAGACATAAATTAGTTGATGATTGGTTAGAAAATATTGCCAGTAGTATATTGAAAAATAGAAGAAATCATGGCAGATGTGTAGAACCAGTTAATATATCAGAATGGTTATTTAAAGCTGAAAAAGCTTTAGGAATACAAAAAAATAGTATGAAAATCGAACAAGCAAGAGCCCTTTTTTCAGATGTTATTTCAAAAGCAAAAAGAATTCATAATTCTACAGAGAGCCAACTTGCTCATGGCTTGAATAAGAGTGCCTGTGATTCTTGTAACCCTTTATTAGAATATTTTAATATTAAAGAAATTTTTTAAAATTATGAAATTATGAAATTTAGAAAAGAAGTTCAAAAACAATTCCAAAAAGCAGGATGGTATGAAGGAAGAAATGTAAAAGAAAAATTTAGCTCAATACCAAGATTTGATGAATATCCTGAATTTCTAAAAGTCTTTTTATATGAGTATGGAGATTTAGAAATCGAAACACTTACTGAAAATGCAAAAGGAATACTTAATTTAAAAGCTATTCCATCAAAATTATATGATATTCAATATTGTTTTGAGACACCAAGATATTTTGGGAACATTATTGCATATCCTATAGCAGATTATCATTTGGATTCAGCAACTTTACTATGTGATATTAACGGAGGAGTATATATGGATGGTGATTTTCCTTGTTTGGTTTCCAAAGATTTTAAAATAGGTATTGAAAAAGTCATTATGGAAGATTATAGTGATACGCTAGAATGGAATCCAGAGACAAAAGAATGGGTCGAAGAATATTAAATGATTAAAAGCTATCTTCAATAGATAGCTTTTGTTATTATGTGTGGACTTATTTTGATACAACATACTCAAAAAACATTGCTATTTCATGACAAGACAAGATAAGCATCAAAATATGAAAGACAAAATAATTATTAAAAGAGATGAAAATCAAGGGCTTAATATTTTAAAAACATTATCTTTTTTTAGAGATATAGAAATATTACATTCATTACAAGAGATAAGTGATTATATGAAAATATATGAAGCAGATGATCAAGTTTCAATAGAGTGTAATAAAGAAATTATTGATGAAATTACAAAAGAACTTGAAGAAGAAAATGTTCAATACAATATTTCATAATGAAAATTAAGAAATTTTTAAATTTCTTAAGAAATTAAGGTGTTTCTTTTTTTAACAGATATTAAACGATTTCTTAAAGTTCATTGAAAGTGTTTTTGCTGAGGTAAAATCTTATATTATTTTAAGGACAGTTAATGGCACAATAAGATTGGAAATAATACCTATTCAATCTTTTGTTGAAACTGTTTAAAACTAGTAAAACAAAATGGATAAACAACCTTAACAAGTAGGTTTACAAATTGACAAAAGCAGAAAATTAAATTTTATATTTTGTACACAAAATGGAGAAGA
>JAAURU010000043.1 GCA_012032075.1 Flavobacterium sp. | reverse complement strand
AAGCGGGGCCTGGCCGAGGTCAGGGATGGAGTATTATTATTCTGGGCCAGAAAAGCCTTCACCTTGTCTTTATGCACTATAGCTTCTTTAAAAGTATAGGCGCCGGTTTCGGGCTGCGCACAGCTTTGATCACTTTGCTCCAGTTCTTTGCTTCCGCTGCCGCCTTCTGGTCTTTTGTTTTAATCGCGGTTTTAGCTGCTTTTGCCATGGTATTAGTTAATTAGTTTATCAGTTGATTTGCTGGTCAGGCTATGCCGGCCTGCACACAGCAGATTACTTAATTTCTTTATGAAGCGTCACCTTTTTTAAAATAGGATTGAATTTTTTCAACTCCAGTCTTTCAGGATTGTTCTTCTTGTTTTTTACCGTAATGTAACGGCTGGTACCAGGCTGACCACTTGTTTTGTGCTCAGTGCATTCCATAATTACCTGTACACGGTTTCCTTTCTTTGCCATTATTTATTTTTTAAAATATTTTTAATATCAGCATTTTAAGTTTTTGCTAATAATTCGTTAACAAAATGGATTTTTTGTTGTGTTTGAATTAAAAAGGGGCTGTGTTTCTATATTACATCTTCTGTATGGTCCACACTTATATCTTTTAGGACCACAAGAAGAAAAAAGTGTAGTTGTGATGATTAAAAGTGCTAGTATTTTAAGTTTCATCTTTTCAATATATTAAATTTGGTAAACTTGGAATTTTAATAAAGTGTCAATGTATTTTCTGTCATTTGATAATCTTGGGATTTTATGTTGTCCTCCTAATTTATCATTCTCTTTTAGCCAATCGTAAAATAGATTTACTCTAGCAACATTAACTACTAACGGATTTAAAGTCATATTATTATGTCTTTTAGCCTCATAATCAGAATTTATTTCTTGAATGTTTTTATCTAATAAGGTGCTAAATTCTAAAATATTTTCGGGTTTCTTTTTAAATTCAATTACCCATTCATGTGCTCCCTTTTCTTTATTTTCCATAAAAATAGGAGCTACTGTATAATCAATAACTTCACAGTTTAATGCTAAACATGTTTTTGCTAAAGCTTTATCAGTATTTTCTATCATTAATTCTTCTCCAAAACATTGATATGGTGTTTGGTTCTTCCTGTTACTACAATTCTATATGGGTTAATAGAAGTAAAACGGATGGTATCACCAATCAAATATCTCCATAACCCAGAATTTGTTGTAATAACAAGGGCATAATTTTTAAATAATTCAACTTCGTGCAAAGGAATTACTTTTTGATTTGGTGTGCCAAAAGCATCCATTGGGATAAATTCGTAAAAAATTCCATAGTCAAGCATTAAAAGTAATTCATTCGAATTGTTTTGGTCTTGTATAGCAAAAATCCTTCAGAAGCATTGTAAATTTCATAATACTTAAAATTATCTTTAGGGAATAGATTTTTATATTGCTCTTTGTAAGGTTCAAAATTTACTCCACCATGAAAATAAACTTCTGCATTTGGCCAAACCTCAAATAAATTTTCTTTACCTGTTGTCTCTAGTGTTTTATTAAGTAAAACTAACATCCAGCTTGGAACTCCTGCTAAACTTGTAACATTTTCTTGAATAGTTTCATTAATAATTGCAGGTAATTTTGTTTCCCAATTGCCCATTAATGACACTTTGTTACTTGGTGTTGAACTAAACTCTGCCCAAATAGGCATGTTGTCTATCAATATTGCAGATAAATCTCCAAAAAAAGTATTATTATCTTCATATAATTCTTTACTTCCTCCTAAACGAAGACTTTTTCCAGTAAATAATTGAGAATCTTCATTATTGTTCAAATACAAACACAATAAATCTTTACTTGCTTTATAATGACATAAATCTAAGGTTTCATTGCTTACGGGTATAAATTTACTCTTTGCGTTAGTTGTACCGCTTGATTTTGCAAACCATTTTATAGGTGTGTTCCAAAATACATTTTGCGCTCCTTTGCGGGTTTGTTCAATAAGTGGTTCTAAATCTTCATAAGTAGAAACAGGAATTCTTTCTGAAAAAGTGCGATAATTTTTAATGCTAGAGAATTCATATTTTTTTCCTACCAAAGTAGATTCAGCCGATTTTAATAAATTAAACAATAGCTCTTCCTGAACTTCATGAGGATATTTTAAAAACAATTCCATTTGATGAATCCGTTTTTTTAAAATCCAAGAGGCAATAGAATTGATTATTGGAAATGCCATTTTAAAATTCAAATTATAAAATCGCCCTAAAAAAGGCGTTTGTTTGCAAACACAAATATATACAAAACGATACCATATATAACTGCAAAAAATAAGTTACACATATATGAATTATAAAATAGTAATGATAACTTTACCAAAAATAACATTTTTTTATATTAAAATTTATTAAAACTCAAAAAAAGCATGACATATCAAGGTGTTCTTCAAAAAATGCAATCAGAATTAGACAATCCCATTCAGTATTATTTAGTTTTTGAAGATAGTTTTTTAAATGTAAACCAACTGTTAGGTAAAGAAATAGAACTTCAATTTGATGGTTACCAATGCTTAAATTGTGGTTTGCAAAAGAAAATTTTTCGACAAGGATTTTGTTACGATTGTTTTATGAGTAGTCCAGCTGTAGGAGATTGGATTATGAAACCCGAATTAAGTACTGCTCATCTTGATATTGAAGATAGAGATTTAGCATATGAAAAAAAGTGCAACTCCAGCCTCATATTGTTTATTTGGCTTTGTCAAGTGAAGTAAAAGTTGGAGTAACTCGAAAAACTCAGGTTCCTACTCGATGGATTGATCAAGGTGCAATTCAAGCTGTTCCAATTATAGAAGTGCCCAATCGCTATTTAGCAGGAATTACAGAGGTTGCTTTAAAAAATCATTTTGCCGATAAAACAAGTTGGCAAAAAATGCTTAAAAATGAAATTGGTTCAGCCGATTTAGTAGCAGAAAGAAAGAAAACATTTGATTGGATTCCAAAAGAAACTCAACAATATTTTGCGACTGAAGCAAAAATTGTAGATTTAAAGTTCCCAGTATTACAATATCCAAAAAAAGTAACGAGTTTGAATTTAGATAAAACACCATTATTTATTGGAAAAGTAATGGGAATTAAAGGTCAATATTTATTATTTGAAGATGGAACGGTTTTTAATATTCGTTCTTATGAAGGTTATGTGGTAAAGATGAGTGTTTAATTTTTTTTAAAAATTAATGTCCATCATAAACTGAGTCATTATTTCATAAATACTGTGTAAAATATATAAACCACCTATTACAAATGTTATTAGTTGCTTGTTTTTGTCTTTAATAGATAAAGCAATTAAAATTGGAATACATGCCCAAATTAATGATAAAAATGCACTAACCACTTTGAACCAAGGTAATGTGTAATATTCAATAAATAGCTTTGGTATAATAGCCCAAAATAGTCTCGATAAAAACATCCATATTACAACTATTAATAATAAGGTATCTGAAGTGCTATTTGATTTTTCCATTGTTTGATTTTATGAATGTAGGTTTTCAAATCAAATATACATTTTTTTTAAAAACATAAAAAACCCTATTTCAATTAAGAAATAGGGTTTGGTCTTTATTAAGAAATTAGCTATTCCTCTTTTTTCTTTTTATTTAAGAAACCACCTAAGACATCTTTTGCTTTATTTTTAGCGTCTTCTTTCGCTTTTTCAATAGCTTTTTGTTTTTCTTCCTCAGCTTTTGCTTTTAATTCGTCTTTTGTAACTGGAATAACGGTTTTTGTAGTATCACCGTCTTTTTTATTTTTATCAATTAAATTACTTAAAGCACTTGTTCCTTGTCCAATTAGTTTGTCTTTTTGTTGCTTTACTAATTGTGTTACTAAACCAGTTGTGGCTTGTTTTAAATCGGTTTGAACCGTAGGTTTTGTAAAATTACCTGTTAGTATTGCATTTATTGGAACAGATTCAATTTTTGCAGCATCAGCAGGAGTCAATTTTGAAATTAGACTATTTACTTCATTACCTAAATATTTTGCAGGTACATCAAACTTAACATCATAATTTATACTTTGGTCAAAACCATGAGAACCACCTACAGTAATATTAATGTCTTGGTATTTTAAATTAGTTGGTTTTAAAGCTACTTTACCATCATTAAAAGAGAGAGCAGCTTTTACATCATTAAATTCAATTTACTTGGGTCAAGAAATTTTACATTAGAACTTAAAGCAGTTAGTAAAGTTGAATTTTTTTCATTTATAGTTGTAGATAGTAATTGTCCCATTAAATCTCCTGAAATAGTTTTTAAATTTGGAGTCATATCATTTGTTAAATCTCCCGATAATTTAATGGTAGAGTTCAATTTTCCGTTAATTACATTAGCTATAGGTGCTATTTTTTTTAGCATTTCAACTTGTGTAAAAGATTCAGCAATATTAACGGCATTTAGACCTAAGTCCATGGCAAATTTTGGTTGGCCTTTCTCTTTAGTAGAAACGGTTCCTGTTAAACCTATACTTCCTCCAAAAACATCCATTTTAAGATTGCTTAATGCAATTGCTTCATCTTTTATAGCTAAGTTTCCAGAAACATTTTTTAAATTAAGATTATCATAAATAACAGTTTCTGCTTTTGCTGTTAAACTACAATCTAGAAAAGATGGAATTTTTACAGCTTCTGTTGTTTTTTTACCATCATCTGTGGTTGTAGTTGTAGGAGACATAAAATCTGAGACTACTAATTTTGTCGAATTCATGTTGAAGTTTCCTTTTAAAACTTGGTCTTTAAACATAAAACCATAAAAATTATCTAAACCACCTGTTACTTGAATATCTGATTCACCAGTTTTAGCATCAAACTCATTTAATTTAATTTGATTTGGATTAAAGGTAATTGAAGTATTTTTAATTTCAAATGGTTTTGCCATTTCTGGCCCTTCATATTTGAAACCACTTAAAGAAACATTTCCAGCATTTTGAATATTTTGGTACTGACTAGTTTCTACCGATTTCATATCAAATTTTGTAGTTACATCAGCTTTTAAAATTCCTGTTAAAGGTTTGTCTAATTTAACAGGATAAGCTTTGGTAACATTAGCTAAATTAATTGTTCCTTTTAATGCTGCATCAATTAAAGGGTTTTCAGTTAGATTCCTAAAATTAGCTTTAGCATTAAAAACATCTTGATCAATTGCAATGATAAGTTGTCTAAATTCACATAGTATCATTCAGAATACCTGTTTCATTAACAATATGTGTATCAATAACAATATTTTTTACTCCTTTTGGTAAATCTGGATATTGGAAAGAAGCATTATTAGAAGCTAATTCAATATTGAATGTTGGAATTGTAGTATCAGTAAGTTTTCCATCTACTTTTCCAGACACTTTAAATTCTCCAGTTGTTTTCACAGTATTAATATTTCCATGCATAAGCTTCTGGAATAAGTCCTAGGAAATTTTTAAAATCGGATGTAGGAGTTTTAAACGTTAAATTGTATAATTGACCTTCTTCAACTAATTGAATGAATCCGTCAAATTCTAGTGGTAATTGATTAATTAAAGCTTTATTATTTTTAAATTCATATTTACTTTTATCTAAATCAATTCCCAAAACAGCATCAAGAGATAATGTTACATTTTTCATGAAATTAGTTTTATCCATATCAATGATACTTTTGCAGTTGTTTTAGTGTCCAAATCTAATTTTTGAGCAGCAAAATTTCCTTTTCCTTTATGATTGATGCTATCTAATACCATTTTCATATTTGAACCTTGATCTAAATAGGTGAAACGCATATTATTTACTGCATATTCTTGAATATTTAAAGCAAATGGTTTGCTTTCTTCACTTGTTTTATCTTCTTCTTGGTCTTTTAATGCAATATCAAAATTTCCTAAACCTTCTTTGTTAAAAATAATATTTACAATGGCATTAGAACTTGAAAACCCTTGAAGATTCATGGGTTCATTATCTCCTTTAAAAAGTTCTTTAATACTCATTTTTAAATTCAGTTCACCTGAATAAAATAGTGTATCACCTTCAAACGGAGCTTTGTTAATAATACTTAATTTATCTATGGTAACATTGGCATTTGGAAAACTTTTAAAAAAGACTTAAATCTACTTCCTCAAAAGCTACTTTAGCATCTACATTCTCATTAATTGATTTAAGAACTAATGCTTTGATTTTATCTTTAAAAATAAACGGAGCAACTGCTAAAGCAATAATGAAAATTAGTATAAATATTCCTAATCCTTTTAAAATTTTCTTTACCATAATGAATGTTTTGAAGTGATAAGATCTTAATTTGTAAACAATTTGTTTTATACAAATGTACTACCAAATTGAAAAAAATGTATTAAGATTTTAATAATTTTTTATAAAATTTTAACTAGTCAATATTTAATTCTTCATTAATTTTTAGCTTGAATCTTTTTCTAAAGTAATAAACTGCAATATACATAAATGGAGTATCTAATAGTGCAATCATTATTTTGAAAAGAATGCCACTTATAAAAAGGGGCAAAAACATTTCCCATTTTAATATTTTGAAAAAGCATAACAAAAACAAAACAGTTAAAGTGTCAATTGTTTGTGAAGTCATAGTTGAAAAGTTATTTCTTATCCAAAGCATTTTACCTTTTGTTACTTTTTCCAAAAGTGATACACTTGAATATCAATGTATTGAGCAAATAAATAAGCAAGCATAGAAGCAATAACAGCCAAAGCGGTTTGCCCAAATACAGTGGTAAACAAAGTATCATTCACTGGAGAATAGGATGTAGCTGGAACAAAATTTGCTATATAAATTATACCTAGTGAAAAAACAGAAGCGAATATTCCAGTAGTTACTACTTGATTTGCCTTCTTTTTTCCATAAATTTCTGAAATAATATCAGTGACTAAAAATGTAATAGGATAAGGAATAATTCCAACAGATATTTCAAATAATTTTGCACCAAATATTTCAAAATCACCAAATGGATACCAATAAAAAAACTTTTGAAATATAAGATTGAAACTACTAACGAACAAATGAAGAGCGCACCTAAAGTGATATAAATGCGTTGGGCTAATAGTTTGTCTTTAGGTGTCATAATTATAAATTGAATACAAGTTTACTAAAAAAGCTATTTCAAAGGGTTACTTTAAAATAGCTTTTTATAATGGATATATAACGAAATGTTATTTAATTTTAATCTCAAAAGGCATCATGGCTTGAATACCTTTTAATTGATTAGCTCTTTTAATTTTTTGAATTAACTCATAACTTTCTTCACCTATTTGTTCTTTCAATAAAGCATCTTTCGATTGGAAGATTGAAATACCAGTTAAATTACCTAGCAAATCTTCAAAACTTCTCTCATATTCTGGGAAAGTTTCGATTCTATAGTCTTTAACTTTAGCAATTTTTGCTGCATGTTTCAACGCATCTTCAAGACCACCTAATTCATCAACTAAACCATTTTTTAAAGCATCTGTTCCAGTCCAAACTCTACCTTGTGCAATAGCATCGACTTGTTCTGTAGTCATTTTTCTACCAGTTGCTACTCTGCTTAAAAAAGTAGTATAAATACTTTCAACTCCTTCTTGTGTAAACATTTTAAAATCTTCATTTAAAGGTTCAAATAAGCTGTAGCCAGAAGCGTTTTTATGAGTTTGAACTTGTTCAGCATTAATTCCAATGTTTTTTGCTAATTGATTCATGTTTGGTAACATTCCAAAAACGCCTATTGAACCTGTAATTGTATTAGGTTCTGCAAAAATTTTATCAGCATTACAAGCAATATAATAACCACCAGAAGCCGCTACATTACCCATAGAAACTACAACAGGTTTAACTTTTTTAGTAATTTCAATTTCTCTCCATATTAATTCAGAAGTTAAAGCACTTCCACCTGGACTATCCACTCTTAGAACAATTGCCTTAACATCATCATCTTCTCGAGCCTCTTTTAAAGATCTTTTAATAGAACCTTCTCCTATAATATTAATATCTCCTTCACCACCTTGAATTTCTCCTTGTGCATAAATAACAGCTATGATTTCTTTCTTAGAAAAATCTGTTGCCGAAGTTGCTGTTTTTTTGGAATAGTCTAGAATGCTAACTGTGTTATAATCATCCGCAGCTTTTACTTTTAACTTCTTTTTTATTGCATTATGATATTCATCTTCATAAGCAACTTTATCCACTAAATGCTTAGATAAGGCTAATTCAGGTGTTCTGGCTCCTAAAGAGTTGGCAATTGCATTTAAACTATCAACAGGTATATTTCTGCTTTTTGAAATATCACTTACAAATGTATCCCAAACCGAATTCAATAAAACACTTATTTGCTCACGATTCTCAGGACTCATTTCTTGAGCTAAAAACGGTTCAACAGCACTTTTATACTTGCCATGACGAATTACCTCCATTTTAATACCTGTTTTTTCCTGTAAATCTTTCATGTAAAGCACTTCGGTAGCAAGACCTTTAAAATCTAGTTCTCCTATTGGGTTCAAATAAATACTATCGGCAACTGAATTCAAATAATAATCACGTTGGGTAATATAATTAGAATAGGAAACAACAAATTTCCCCGATTTTTTAAAATCTTCTAATTTGTCTCTCAAAGCCTTACTTTGAGCCATTCCTAGCTGAGATTGATTGTTTAAAATTGAGATTCCTTTTATTTTGTTATCTAATTTAGCGGCTTCAATAGCGTTTAAAACATCCATTAAACCATCGTGATTGGTTTCAAAATAATTAAATTCCTTAAAGTTAACTTTACCTGCATAATCTAAAGACACTTTAGCTAAATCTAATACAATAACAGTATTGTCTTTAATAGTTACTTTGTCTTTATCTCCACCCATTACAGCTCCTAAAAATATAAGACCAAAAAAGAATATCATGCAAAACACAAATATTCCAATTACAGTGGCTAATACATTTCCTAAAAATTTCATTTTTTATTCATTTTAATTTTATACTTCTATATGTCATAAATTTTATAAAAACGTTACATGTTCATAAAAAATAAAAAATCAAATCAACTTAACTGAAAATGTTTGTTATTTTGCCAAAGATGAAAAAACAACATCAAATAATAATTTCTTTAGGTAGTAATCAAGGGAATCGATTAGATAATCTTACCCAAGCTATTGCTTTACTTCATAGTGAAGTGGCAACGGTGGTTAAAGTTTCTAAAGTGTATGAAACACCCTCTTGGGGTTTTGAAAGTGAAGCCTTTTATAATGCAGTTTTACAAATGCATTCCTATAAAACTCCACAAAAAATATTGTCTCAATTGCATAAAATAGAAAAGCAAATGGGACGATTTCGAAAAGTTGAAAATGGCTATCAAGCTAGAGTAATTGACCTAGATATTATTGCTTTTGATGAAGAAATAATTATTTCAGATAATTTACATATTCCTCATCTGCAAATGCAAAATAGAAATTTTGTTTTGTTGCCAATGAACGATTTGAATTTGAATTGGATTCATCCTGTTTTAAAAAAATCAATACCAGAATTAATTGAAATTACAACTGATAAGAGTAGTTGCGATGATATTGCAAGTGTTATTTCTCCTATAGAAAGAATAGGATTAAATCATTACAATTATATTGCGATTGAAGGAAATATTGGTGCAGGAAAAACTACTTTTGCAACTAAAATTGCTGAAGATTTTAATGCTAAATTAGTTTTAGAACGTTTTGCAGATAATCCCTTTTTACCAAAGTTTTATAAAGACCAAAACAGGTTTGCTTTTCCATTAGAAATGTCTTTTTTAGCAGATCGATACCAACAATTAACCGATGATTTAGCCCAATTTGACTTATTTAAAGATTTTATAGTAGCTGATTATCATATTTTTAAATCACTCATTTTGCAAAAGTCACCTTAAATGAAGACGAATTTCGCTTATATAAAACTATGTTTGATATTATTCACAGAGAAACTTCAAAACCCGATTTGTATATTTATTTTTACCAAAACACAGAAAGGTTACTGGAAAACATCAAAAAAAGAGGACGAAAGTATGAACAAGAGATTCCAGCTGAATACTTAGAGAAAATTAACAAAGGATATTTGGATTATATAAAAACACAAACCGATTTGAATGTTTTAGTTATTGATGTTTCTAATTTAGATTTTGTAAAAAAACAAGAAGATTATGTTTTTTTGTTAGATAAGATAAATCATAAAATTAATCCATTTTCTGAAACAAATCCCAAATAACAATTCCGGCACTTACAGAAATATTTAAAGAATGCTTACTACCAAGTTGTGGAATTTCAATAACACCATCACATAAATTAATTGCTTCTTGTTGCACACCTTTTACTTCGTTTCCAAAAATCAAAGCATATTTTTCATTGGGTTTAACCTTAAAATCATTTAACATAATGGCCTTTTCTACTTGTTCAATAGCGTAGATTTTTACGCTTTCTTCTTTTAATTTGGCAATTACTTCTAAAATATCTTTTGCATATTCCCAACTAACAGTTTCCGTTGCACCAAGAGCTGTTTTATGAATTTCCTTATTAGGAGGAACAGCCGTTATGCCACATAGATAGATTTTTTTCAATTAAAAAAAGCATCACAAGTTCTAAAAACCGAACCAATATTATGCAAACTTCTAATATCATCTAAAATAACGATAATTGGAGTTTTTTCTGCTTCTTTGAATTCTTCTTTGTTTAATCGGTCAAGTTCTGCGTTGGCTAATTTTCTCATGGTGCAAAGATAGTTTTTAGTTTAAAAGTTTGAAATAGTTTAAGAGTTTAATGTGGTTTAAAATTACTCAATATATGTAAACGTATAAGTTCCGTAGGAAGACCCATATTGTAGCAACGCGATTTTAATCCGTTGGTAAGGTAAAAAACAAATTAAAATTTTAGTTCAAGAATATAATGGGAATTGGATTTAATTTTTGGTTTTTAAAATTTATAATTGTTTTTTGAAATTGATATTGCCATTGATTTTTAAAATTGATATTGTCATTGCCACTGAAATTCGTAACTTCGCAAACACTTCTTTAAAATAGTAATTGTGATTAAAAAAGCATCAGAAACCAAAGAGAAAAAGGAAACTCCTTTAATGAAACAATACAATGAAATCAAACGCAAATATCCTGATGCTTGTTTGTTGTTTCGCGTGGGTGATTTTTATGAAACCTTTGGTGAAGATGCGGTTCGTGCTTCTGGAATTTTAGGAATTACGTTAACTAAACGCGGTGCTGGTTCTGATAGTGAAACGGCTTTGGCTGGTTTTCCGCATCATTCCTTAAATACGTATTTACCCAAATTAGTAAAGGCTGGACTTCGTGTTGCGATTTGTGACCAACTAGAAGATCCAAAAATGACCAAAACCATCGTAAAACGAGGTGTAACGGAATTGGTAACTCCAGGGGTTTCCATGAATGATGAGGTGTTGAGTTCAAAATCGAATAATTTTTTAGCTTCGGTTCATTTTGGTAAAAAAACCTTAGGAATTTCTTTTCTTGATGTTTCTACAGGGGAATTTTTTACCGCTCAAGGCAACGAAGAATACATTGATAAGTTATTGCAAAATTTCAGTCCGAGTGAGGTTTTAGTACCCAAACAAAATAAGAATCAGTTTAGAGAAGTTTTTGGAGAAGATTTTCACGTATTCTTTTTGGAAGATTGGGTGTATAAAGAAGATTATGCGATGGAAACCTTAACCAAACATTTTCAAACGAATTCCCTAAAAGGTTTTGGTATCGAAGAGCTACAGGAAGGCATTATTGCTTCGGGTGCAGTTTTGTATTATTTATCGGAAACCCAACATAATAAAATCCAACATATTACTAATATCCAACGCATTGCGGAAGATGCTTATGTGTGGATGGATCGTTTTACTATTCGCAATTTAGAATTGTATCATTCTACAAATGTAAATGCAGTAACGCTTTTAGATGTGATTGATAAAACTTTGTCACCAATGGGTTCGCGCTTATTAAAACGTTGGTTGGCTCTGCCTTTAAAAGATGTAAATAAGATAAAAAGTCGTCATGAAGTGGTGGCTTATTTGAAAGACAATCAAGAAATTTTACAAAAAACACAATATCAAATCAAGCAAATTTCCGATTTAGAACGTTTGATTTCTAAAGTCGCTACAGGAAAAGTTTCACCTAGAGAAGTAACGTATTTGAATGATTCTTTAAATGCGATTATACCCATTAAAGAATTGGCTTTACAAAGTAAAAATGAAGCGTTAAAAGTAATTGGAGATAGTTTACATGCTTGCGAATTGCTTCGCGAAAAGATAAAAATCACATTAAATCAAGATGCTCCTGTTCATGTAAACAAAGGAAATGCAATTGCAACAGGAGTAAATACTGAATTAGATGAATTAAGAGCTATTTCTTCTAAAGGGAAAGGCTATTTAGAAGATTTAGAACTTCGAGAAAGCGAAAAAACAGGAATTACTTCCTTGAAAGTTTCTTTTAACAATGTATTTGGTTATTATATTGAAGTAAGAAACACTCATAAGGATAAAGTGCCAGCAGATTGGATTCGGAAACAAACTTTAGTAAGTGCGGAGCGTTATATTACCGAAGAATTAAAAGAATACGAAAGTAAAATTTTAGGAGCGGAAGATAAAATTCAGCAATTAGAGAGTCAGTTGTTTGAGCAATTGGTGAATTGGATGGCAACGTATATCAAGCCTGTGCAACATAATGCGAATTTAATTGCCCAATTGGATTGTTTGAATTCGTTTACCCAATTGGCTATCGAACATAAATATGTCCAACCTGTTTTTGATGAGAGTTTTGATTTAGAAATCAAAGAAGGTCGTCATCCAGTAATTGAAAAGCAATTGCCAGTTGGAGTGCCTTATATCTCTAATGATGTGTTTTTGGATAATGAAACCCAACAAATCATTATGATTACGGGGCCAAATATGTCGGGTAAATCGGCTATTTTGCGTCAAACTGCTTTGATAGTACTCTTAGCTCAAATGGGAAGTTTTGTTCCAGCAGAAGCGGTTCGAATGGGAATTGTAGATAAGATTTTTACTAGAGTAGGAGCGAGTGATAATATTTCTATGGGAGAATCTACTTTTATGGTTGAGATGAATGAAACGGCTTCGATTTTGAATAATATTTCCGATAGAAGTTTAGTGTTGCTTGATGAAATTGGAAGAGGGACTTCAACCTATGATGGAATTTCTATAGCTTGGGCAATTTCAGAATATTTGCATGAACATCCAAATAAACCCAAAACACTTTTCGCAACACATTATCATGAATTGAATGAAATGGAAGCTATTTTTGATAGAATCCAGAATTTTAATGTTTCGGTAAAAGAGCATGGAGACAAAATCATTTTTATGCGTACCCTCAAGCCTGGTGGTAGCCAGCACAGTTTTGGTATAAATGTAGCTCAACTGGCTGGAATGCCAAATCCAGTGGTATTGAGAGCAGAAGAGATTCTTCAGCATTTGGAAAAGAAAAAGTACAATCCAAGCACCAAAAACGGGTAAAAGAAAATACCTAAAGCCAATTTTCAAATGAGTCTATTTGATGCTGATCCCAAACATAAAGAAGTAGAACAGATGCTAGAAAAGATTGACATCAATACCATTTCGCCCGTGGAAGCTTTATTGAAATTGAATGAATTTTTCACAAATCCATAAAG
>JAAURU010000042.1 GCA_012032075.1 Flavobacterium sp. | reverse complement strand
ATAAATTTAAGAATTGTTTAATCTATACTTTAATGTTTTTTTTTGGAAAAAATCCGAAGAAAAATCAAAAGTACGTATAAACACGTACAAAAAGGGTGAAAATACGTATTTATACGTATTGTTTTGTATTCTTTAACTGTATAGTTTTGAAAAGTAAAATTTACATAAAGTAAACAATATGATTTTAAATACTATAATAAAAGATATTGAGATTAATAGAAAAACGTTGTTTTTTTTAGTTTTGGGTCAAACATATTATTTTTTAATTGCTTTTTTCTTATTTAATCCAAATGCTATTAATTTATTAGATGAATTATTCCTTTTAGATTATAAATTTTACTTGGTGCTTTTTGGAAGTTTTGTGCTATCAATACTATGGTTTTTAATGAATATAAGTGTTTCTGTAATTTCATTATTATTACCTAATTCAAATTTGCTTAATTCTAAAAGCCTTTCTGAAGTTTTTGTTAACTCAATGATATATTCTATAGGTTATTTAACATTAGCCATGTTAATTACTTTTTTGTTAGACTATAACTTTAAACACTTTATAGTTTATTCCTTTACTTTTATTACTACAAGAATTCTTTGGAGGGTGATTAAATGTGTGACATTTAAAAAGAGAAACTTCAAGTTTTTTTAAAATTAAAATCGAATAATTTGCTTGTAATATTTTATTGAAAATGTTAAAATAATAGAGAAAAAATATTTTTGTTAACAAAAATAATATAAATTAGTACTATTAACCTAAAAATCCAAATTTATGACTATTAACCCAAACTCAGGTGCTGAAATTTCCTTAACCGAAGCTAAATCATTAGTAAATGCATTTAGAACAAAATTCCCAAAAGAAATAAAGGCTTCTTTTGTAGGAGTAAACAATTTAAATTTAATTTTGCAACAACCAAATTGTATTGGAGTTCGAATTTACAACGGATATGATGCAATACTTGGAAGATTTGCACAAGTATTAGTAGGAGTGGATGCTACAGGAAAAGACTTAACTAATGGTGTAATTATTGACAGACTAGATCCGTGTCCAAGTGTATGTGATCCAATAGTCCATTATACAATAAAAAGTGAATGAACCATTATTAATATTTACCAAAGTTATTGGAATATTTCCACTAATAATTTATTTTTTAAACAAAAAGGTAAACAAAGAAACTGTTTACCTTTTTCCTTTTATTTTCTCACGGCTTTTGGAAGTCTATATGAATTGATAGGAACAGATTTGTTAAAAATAGACACCAAGATTTGGTTTAGAGTATTTATTTTTCTTGAGTTTTTCACCATTTTATACTTCTATTATAAGTTGTTAAAACATAAAATAATGTATTGTTTACTAGCCACAATTTATTTATTTATTTATTTATTTTTATTAATGAACTGGTCTCCTACACAAAAGGGATTCAACGATTTACCATTAAACATTGCAATTACTTTAGTAGTTGTTTTTAGTAGTTGTTTGTGGTTTGTAGAGGTTTTTAAAAATTTGGAAGATAAGCCTTTGTACAAAAGGACTGATTTTTTTTATATTTCTAGTTTATTAATCTATTTCACTGGTACATTTTTAGTATTTTTAATGGCTGATTTTTTGATAGATGATCCAAATTATCGAATACTCGATTATTGGGTTTTAATAATTATCTTTAATCTTATTCTCAGAGCAATATTAATTTTACTGTTGGAAAGCACGCATAAAGTTGGAACACTAATTCTTATTGGAACTGGACTAATTGTAATATTAGTATTAGTGCTTTTATCATTAGCGGTTTTTCACCAAACTTATGTTATGAAAATGAAGCGTAAAGAAGCTGAGTTACTGCTAAAAACTGCTTTGGAATCTGAAAATCAAGAACGAAAAAGAATTGCAGCCGATATTCATGATGGTGTTTCGGGTGATTTAAATGCTATTCGTAATTTTTTAACCGTACTTTACAAAGGTGAAAAGGATACTGAAAAGAAACATTTATTTGAAGAAATAAAGTTGGGAGTCGAAGCAGCAATTGAAAACACTAGGTTGTTATCTTATCGATTAATGCCTCCATTATTAGAAAGTTCTGGATTTCTAATAGCTATAGAGGATTATTTTGAGCGAATAAATACTAAAACTAAGGCTAATTTTTCTCTTACTACAAAATTAGATAGCTTTGAATTGCATCATGATATTTCCTATGAACTTTTTAGAGTTATTCAAGAATTTACTACAAATATGATTAAATATGGAGGAATAACAACATGTGAAGTGTCTGTTAATCTTGAAAATAATTTTTATACAATCACTATAATTGATGATGGAATACCTTTTGATTTTAAAGAAATGTTCAAACTTTCTAAAGGAACTGGATTGAAAAATATTAGTTCTAGATTGAAAGTTGTAAATGCTGTTTTAGTTCAAAAACCGCTCACAAAAGGAAATCAATTTGAAATTTTAATAAAAAAAATAGAATGAAATGCGAGTAGCTATTGTAGATGATCATCAGCTTTTTAGGAAGAGTTTAGCACATTTATTAAATTCTTTTGAGGCTATTGAAGTAGTTTGTCAGGCTAGTAATGGAAAAGAATTTATAGATATTATAGATACTATTGAAATTGATTTAGTTTTATTAGACATTCAAATGCCAGAAATGAATGGTTTTCAAACCTGTAAAATTTTAAGAGAAAAATATCCTTCAATTTATGTGCTAATTATATCTCAACTTACTACAAAGGAGAGTATTCATAAAGTAATGGAATTAGGAGCTCATGGTTTTTTTACTAAAAATTCAGATCCAGAACAATTACAAGTAGCTATTACTAGTATAAGAGAAAATGGATATTATTTTGGTAATGAATTAGGTGCTGTAATTAGAGAAATTATACTTTGGGAAAAGAAATACACATCTAATCACTTTCTGCAAAATTCTCAATGCGATATTGATGAAGATAGTTTAACTTCAAGAGAAATTGAAATTATTAAACTAATTTCTAATGGAAATAGTAGTAAAGAGATTTCAAACCTTTTGAGTATTAATGTAAGGACAGTTGAAACTCATAGAAAGCATATCATGGAGAAAACGCAAGCAAAAAACTTTATTGGGGTAGTTATTTTTGCACTAAAATATAATTTAATTAGTATAGATGAAATGGTAATAAAATAGCTACTAGGCATTACAATATACGTATAAACACGTATGAAAAATGGTGAAAAATACGTATTTATACTTATTGTGAGACTGAAAATTACATTCTAAATTTGCTCCTATAGATAGTTAAGTATTTTTAGTAGTAGTTTTTAATGGCAGGATAAAACTACCTAAAGAAGCCCAATTTGAATTTCAATTTGGGCTTTGTTTTATAATGATGTAACTTACTCAGCAGCTACAAGTTTAGATGAACTTCTGTATAAAAAGTTCGAATAAATGTGTCTTCTAGCAAAACGGCTAGGAGATTCAGCATTTATCATTTTTATATAAGTGTTTTTTGGTACACCAAAGTATTCGTATTTATTTCCATCTAGAAAATTAATATAAAGTACATTGTTATCCATGTAAAAATCTTCAATATTTACTGATGAAGTTGTTTTTAAATATAAATCTTTGTCTTTTTCAAGGGTTTCATTAGCAACACTAACTAGAAAATGATAGGCTTCAATAGTTAATGTACTGATAGCTTCAACTTCTTTCTTTTTTTCCTCATCCGTAAATTTATCAGGATGATTTTCTTTCATACTTGTTCTGTAAATGGATTTTAACTCGCTAAGAGTTACATCTTTGGTAACGTTAAGCAACTTTCTGTACTCAACAATTTTTTTCATATTCATATTCAATGATATAAAGTGCTTTTAACAAGCAATTTGTAAAAAATAAATTAGCGGCAAAAGATAATACATTTATATAGATTAGCGTTACTAAATTATTATTTTATTGATAATTAATAGAATAAGAATATAATGCAGCTTTTTTGTGTAATTGAAAAGTGTAAAAAAGTCACTCAATATACGAGTGACTTTAAAATATTTATTGTTTTTTATTATTTGTAATGTCGTTTAAAAGTTTTATTTGTAACAAAGATTCAGTGCTATTGTTGTTTCCGTTATTTCCAGAAATTATCATATTGGTAGGAACTTGCATATTTGATAATTCATGTGCAACACCTATACGCGTTTCTTTTCAATTTGTGCTCTTTCTTGAGGCGTTAAACCTGCATTTACTTTAAGACGGTTTGCGTCCGCTTGTGCTTTTTCTTTAATTAATAAAGCTTTAGCTTCTAATTCAGCCGTTTTAACCGCTATTTCTGCTAATTGACGGTTTGACTCTTCTTCTTTTACACGGGTTTCAATAGCAATTAAGGTATTTACCTGCATTTTTTCTTGTTTTACACGTTCAGCAGCTTTATCTCTTTCTCCTTCAGCCACAATACGTTGTTGAGCTGCTCTTGCGGTTTCCACTTTTTGAATTTCAATAATTTTTTCGGCTGAAATATCTCTTTGTTGTTTTAATTTGTCTTCAAACGCTTTATTCAAATCGACATCATCAATAATAACCTGAGCGGTCACAATTTTGTTTACATTGATTTCGTGAGGAATTCTTTTTGGAATACCATTAACAAAGATTTTTTCGTTACGTATAAACTTATTGATTTCTTTAATGCCTCGTTTCTTTTTAAGAACAGAATCCACGCCAAGTTCATTGTAGATGGTATCACGTACTTCCACCTTTTTAACCACAAAACCTCCGTTTTTCAATGCATCCTCAATAGTCATTCTATAATCGGTTGCGGAACCAGAAACATAATCTTCAGCAGAATACATGAACGTTACGTTCTTTAATTGCTCGGAAACTGTTGGTAATAAAGTGTTGTTAATTAGGTTAGAGGGTTGCCTATACGTTTCAACTAATTTAATGAACGCAACATCATCACTAGGCATTTCAAATCGAACCGAAGCATAAACATTAGCGTCTACTTTGTCAATAAAACGCACATTGATACCGTTTGGAATAATACCTTCAATTCCTGTTACGTCTTGCTTGTAATTGCCTTTTTTGTCTAAGGCAACACATTTAATGTCAATGAATTTTTCCCATTCTTGAATTTTACTAAAAGGAACGATGAATTTAATTCCAGGAGACATAATGGTAGAACGAGCTCCGGTAGGACTTAAAATATAATATTGATGTCTTTCCTTAGCGAAAATAACGGATTCAGCTAATAATAACATAAGCAAACCTAAGCCAAACAATCCAGCTCTTAGTTTAAAGTCAAATTGGGTTAGAAAATTTAAATAGGGAGGCTTTTTCCCATTTTCTTTATCTATTTCGCTATTTTTCTTTGATAAATAAGGATAAATAACCGTTAAGATGATTGCAAAAACACCAATAAATAGCCTAAAAATGATAGCATAGTCAAATGATTTAATTGAATTAATATTTGTATAAAAGGGTTTAAAAAACAATATAAAAGCACACCAACTTTAATTTGGAAATATAAAAGTTACACTGGCTTGATTTTTAGTCAGCCTTTATATTTTAAAAATTATAAATGGATAAGGTATGTGCTAAGTGGATTGAATGCCATCAACCAAAACAACTTCCAACTTAGCATGATCGGGAAGCTTATCGCAAAAGCTCTTCATAGGCTTTTTAAATACAGATGTGGATTTGGTTTTCATAACTTAGCTGTCAATTTTTTTGTATAGTAGTTTTACGTTTGTTAGATAAAAAATGTTACAATAATGTTAAAAAATATTTCTTTTTTTATTGTAACGTACTGGTAATCATAATTTAATAAAGTTTTCTTTTAAGTTGATTTATATTGCTAAACGACAAGCGGCAATGGAATGTATTAAAAATAAGGTTAAATGACCTTTTCAATATGGGTTAATCTCTCCTAAATCGATCCGTTTACATTAGATAATTTTGATGTATCAATTTAAATCTAATTTATTCTATGGAACACCATGTAATTATTAATTCAATTGGAACTGCTTCTCCAAGCGCATCAAAAGTGTTGTCTGATGCTTTAAAAGTTCCGCAAGACTACATCTTAAAGTTATTGTACAACGCACCATCTGTTTTATTTCAAAAAGTAGATAAAGATACTGCATTAAAAGCAGAAAATACGCTAACAAAATTAGGGTTGGAAGTTTCTGTATGTGATGAAAATGATATAATCAATTTATCGACCGAACTAGTAGATATTAGCTTAAGTTTTGATGATGTTTTAAAGCTTCCAGTCGTTATTGAACAGTTATCTGCTTTTTTAGGGTGTAAGCAAAACGAAACTTTAAATCTTTTATTGAATGAACCCAGTATTGTTTTAGGAAATGTATCTGTTGCAACAGCAAAGGCACTACAAAAGAGGGTAGATGCTACTGTGAATTTTTCAAATCCCAAAAAAGATAAATATACAGTTGTTCTAGATGAGGAACTTGCTAAAACGGAACTAAAAAACATTGAAAGACAATTAAAAAGTACAGCAATCTTACATAAAAAGAGGTATTTAATTGAAAATATTTCTTACGAAAATTCTCAATTATTATGGAGGAAATATCAATCTAAAAAAGGAATTCGAATAGTAAACCAAAGCCATCAATTAGTTCATGTGGTTATGCAAAATTTTACTATTGAAGATGAAAAACAGCAAGCGTTTTTAATAAATACTGTTGGAATACCTAAGGATATCTTAGAAGATATTCAACAAGTTTTGCCCATTACTTTATTTGAAAACAAGAACAGTGTAGCAGCAGAAAAAATAATAAGAGAGTGTGAAGCAATAGGTATTACTGTTGTTTTAGAAAAAGATTTTAGTCAAAACAAAAGAATAGAAATTGATGAAATTCAGGATTTAGAAAAGGTAAATCGTGTATTAGGTCAATTCATTTCAGAAAAAGATTTACCAAAAAAGGTCAAACAAAATGGATTAGTAAGGAGACAATACCATTTTTGGTAGCGCGATATTTATTTGCTCAGTTAGAATCTTTGAATTGTAACCCCGAAATTATTGACTAGTATGGAAAAGAATATGCTTCATTACAGAATAGCAGAAAGAGGGAAACTTTTTGCTTTAGATAAAAATTATAAAGAAGCCTTACGATATTATCGAGAAGCTTTACGATTAACCCAACAAGAAAAAGATAGCGAACTGTTCTTTCAACATTACAGTCAGTGTGTAATGGAGTCACTAGAATTATCAGGAGCTCATGATCAAGTGATTTCATTTTGTGAAAACTATCGCACGTTTTTGGAAGATAAAGAAAAAGATATTTTGGTTCGAAAGCACCATGCTTTTGTGAGTGAAAGACAAGCGATTCAACATGTTTTGAAGGAAGAACCCGAAGAGGCAAAAACATTGTTAATGCAAGTGCAAAAAGATTTGGGAAAAGCAAGCAACCTATAACGGACGAGCTTTTGAGTTGGTTGCATAGAGGGTATAAAATAAGTGCCGACCAATTAAAACGCCTACAAAACAAGCATAATTATTTCGTTGTGAGAAAAGAATCGGTTAATCCAAAAATTGCAATGGATTTACCAGATGGTTTTTCTCCTTTTTAATCACTAATAAATAAATAAAAATGGGAAACGTGGACACATTTGACCAAGGGGCAAAAATACTACAAACGTAGATGTTAGTAGTATAGTAACTGGTTTAGCTTTAGGAATTGCTGAAGCACAAGAAAGTTTGGATAACAATTCTGTAAAACAGATTATTCGCTTATCAGAAACTAAAGTTGCAGGTAAATCATTGTTGGAATTAGGTTTTGTTCCTGCATTTTACTCCTTTGATTACGCTGATGTTTCAGCCTCTATTAGCTTAAAGATGGCAGTTAAAGAAGAAATAGCTGTAGACTTAAGTATTGAATATGATAGTTCTAAGAAAAAAGGCTATACAGATGAGCATATTCAAAAAATTGAAAACAGCTACAAAGAAGAGAAGTATAGAGACTTTAAAAGTAGTAGGAAATATTGGACTACTCTTTCAAATGAACATACTTTAAAAGTCAATGAAACAAATGTTACAACAAGTAATAAAACAGGAAGCATTGAACGAGTAGAAGAAACATCTGATAGGCTTTCATTTGATTCTAAGGTAGAGCGAGTTGACTCCTTAATTATTGATACTAAAGATGTAGTTCAAACTGACAATACTAATAAAGTGAATGTTCATAATTATTTAGGTTATGGGATGCTTTCAATGGTGGACTATTACACTGAAGATATTGGAATTATTAAAATCAAGAATTATACTGGCTTAAGTATTAAACTTAATAATGTATTAACTATATCTGGGGGTACGCTTTTAACCAATCTAAATAGTATTACCAATAGTGTTTTTAAAATGGGATTGAAAGATAAGGAAAAGTTTACTGTTTATTTTGACTTTTCTAAACATCATCCTATTGATTTTGCATATAATCAAGGTACTACTCCAAAAAATACAGATCAACTTAGGGAAAAATTAAGAGCACTTGCTTTAATAATGAAAGCAGATAGTGATGTGAAGGTGAAAATAACAGGGCATACTGATAGTGTTAGTGGTGATAAATTTAATGAAGATTTAGGTTTAAAAAGAGCTAAAGGAGTCGCAAACTATCTTCAAGCTTTAGGAGTAAATGCTTCTCAAATTACCGAAGTGCTAACAGAAGGAGAAAAGGAAGCTAAAGCTGCTGTTGGAAATGATAAAAAAGATGCTAATTATAGAAAAGCGGTTATTGAAGTTAATACCAATGGTAACGAATACATTTTCGTAGAAGGAGGTGATTTTATTTTTACCCAATCTGCTACAGTAGTTACAAATTGGTCAACTACTAATTCAGGAATTTTTATAAAACATCAAAAACTAGCAGCAGTTACTACGAAAGATATTAAAGTAGAATCGGGTAGTGATGTAACAATAAGTAATACAGTGCAAAGTTTGTCAGATATTAACACTCAATTTGTAACTAGTAATAAGTTTTTCTCTCAAGTCTCAGGAGATGTGGTTTACGCACTTAGAAAAGATGCAAAGATTGAATATACATTGTATTCCAATGAAAGTGAAGAAATTGTCATTGAAGATAAATCAACCAATACACAAAACACGCAAAACAGCGATGAGTCATTAGAGATTCATAAGGTAATTAATTCGCAATATTTTGCTAAGTCCGATTTAACTAAAATTAAAGATCCTAAAGTAACGGCTTTAAGTGGTTCTTTAGATGTGCGTTATGCGCGCCAATTTAGTATGTCTGTAGAAGGGAATGCTTCAGTTTCAGCTCGTATGATTGCTATACCACCACCAACAGGTTTAGAACAATACATTGCGTCATTAACAGGAGGAAGTTCAAACACCACTACAAATTAAGTGACAAATGGTAATTCCTAAAGTAATACAACAAATAACTAATGCTCCTTTGCCCTTAATGTTGGAAAGGTTAGGAGCTTCTATTGCTAATGCACAAATGGCTTTGGATGCTAATTCTATCAAGTTGGCAAGCGAAATGACGGCTTTAAAAGTAACTGTAGGTGATCAAGAATATAATTTGTTAAGCTTAGGTTTTACACCCACATTTTATGCTTTTACTGAAGCGTCTTTGGAAATGAAGATGGAGTTTTCTTTAGCAGAATCAGAAAGTTTTGGAGGTTCAGTAGATGTTAATTTGGGAAATAATGGCAATCAAAACAATAGTAATTCCAATGCTACAAATGGAAACAGTGGTGAAAAATCAACACTGATGTTTGGAGTTTCTTTCTCAGCTCATTATGCACGAAAATATTCTGCATCTGCAGAAGGTTCCTCCTCCATCGCAGCAAAAATTGTATCGTTACCAGCACCAGATGTTTATATGGAAGTATTAAAATTAGCAATTAAAAAAGAAGAATAATAAAAAAAAAAAAGACAATTATGAACATGTTTAGTCAAAACCCTAGAATAGGTCAAGAATTACTAGATGTACCTATGGGACAAATGATAGAAAGTATGGCTATGTCTATTGCAAAAGCGCAAATGGCATTAGATTCAAATTCTATTGAAGTAGCCGAAATGATGGGAGGCTTAAGTCCTGTGAAATCTGAAATTGGAGGAAAAGAGTTTATTAATTTTAAAGATAGTCGTGTTTTCTTTGGTAAAGAAAAAGTGAAAGTAAGTAACGCTATCGATTTATATAATTCTAATACGGATCAAGCCTATAGAGCGTCTATTAAAGATAAACTTCAAACTACTGAGTATGAAGATGGATATAGTAAGGACGTTGTAAATGTTGATAAAGACATTACAACTGCAACCGATGCAATATTTACACCTGACAATCAAAAGAATGCTGAGGTCTATTATAGAAAAGGAACAAATTGGTACTCTTATAATTCTATTTCAGATAAATATGAAACGATTACTAATACTCCAACAAAAGTGGCAGGTAAAATAATGCTAAAACCAGGAACACCAGAACGATTTGTCTTTTTACCGCAACGTTTATCCATGTTAGAATTAGGTTTTTCACCTACTTTTTATCAGTTTGTAGATACTATTATTAAAGTAAGTATATCTATTAAATTTACAAGAGAAGGCTCTTCTTCTGTGGATATTAAATCAGATTCAAAAGCACAAGCAATAGTGCTAGTTTTAGTTGGAGAAACGGCTTGAAAACCAATCGAACAGTTACAACCACACAAGTCAATGCTGGTTTTCTCAAAATACAGTTATTCAGCAGAAGGATCTAGTTTACTGCAAACTAAATTAGTACCTATTCCACCACCAGCAGTGTTGGAAGAGCGTATTCAACTACAGATGGAAATTGCGAGAGAAGAAGCTGAAAAATAATTGACATGGGAAATATAACCAGAGAAATACAAAACGCACCCTTACCAGAAATGGTAAAAAGTTTGGGTATTGGTATTGCGCAAGCACAAAGAGCTTTGGATAAAGTTTCCATGGAATTAGCAAAAGAGCTTGTAAATACCAAAGTGGAAATGGGAGGAGAAGAGTATAGCCTATTATCTTTAGGCTTTACTCCAACTTTCTACCAGTATGTGGATACTTTTTTTGAATGTAAAATGTCTTTGTCAATGATGAAGTCAAGTGAGTTTGGTGCTTCAGTTAGTGTTGAAGCAGGAGTAAACGTTGGATTTGTAGCTGTGAGTGCTTCCGTTTCTGCTAGTTATTCTCAGAAATACCAATATTCGGCTGAAGCTAGTTCATTGGTACGTACCAAATTAGTTACCGTACCTAATCCACCTGTTTTTGAACAACGATTGCAAAGTATGATTGAAAATGAATTGGAAAGTAAAAGAAATAATATAAATACCAATTAATCATGGCTAAACATTGGAAGAATTTTCTAAAAAAAGAAGACACTCCAAGAGAAAAAGAGGAGTTGAATTTTGCTGAATCACTTTTGGATGTAACTGAAAAAGAAGCGGTTGCAATAGATG
Source organism: Flavobacterium sp. (assembly GCA_012032075.1). Classification (GTDB taxonomy): domain Bacteria; phylum Bacteroidota; class Bacteroidia; order Flavobacteriales; family Flavobacteriaceae; genus Flavobacterium. The sequence continues at coordinate 2,237 of JAAURU010000042.1, read as the reverse complement.
AAATAGCAGGATTTAACTCTACTTAAAATCATTGTTGGACGAACAGAAACAGCTAGAACATAAAATGGCTGAACTGACGGGAAAGAAAACGGAGTCAAATTCTGATAGAAAATATGACAATGAGGTCAAAACAATTGATCAAAAAAGAAAGAAGAGAAACAAGCTCAAGAAAGAAAACAAAAATATAAAAAAGATTTTTTTGCTGTAGATTCTTTATCTAAGTCGAAAGAAAAAAAGAAAATAGAAGCACCATTTTAGTAGCTAATACAATAGTCGAAACATTTTCAAATACTAAAATAGTTGAAAAAAAAATAGCAAAATCAACACCTACTATTAGTGTTCCAAAGAAGAGAATTGACAATGAAATTGAAAAAATAAAAGACAATTATTTTACTGTAAAAGAGAAAACTACAGGAGTTTGGAAAGAACAAAAGGTAAAAATTGAAAACACCATAAAAGAAAAAAATTAATCTTTCAACCAAAAGCTGAAAAATTAGATTCTAAAATCAATTTAGGAAAATCAATAAAAAAAGGGGATGCTATTTGGAAAGAAAAAGAAAATGTTGAAAAGAAAGTAGCTGCTTTTGAAAACACTTTTGTGAGTAAAACAAAGTTAGAAAAAAACCAATTGCCTATTAAAAAAGGCCCTAATGAAGAAAAAAATAAATTTGATTCTTTACTTAAGACTAAAGAAAGAGTTTTTAAAACCGTTGAAGTGGTCCAAAAACTAGCAGTCAGGTTCAAGAAAGCATGCAAAAAGCAAAATCGGTTATGACTACGGTAGGAATTCAAAATGGTAGTAACGATTTGACAAAAGCTATTGAAGTTGTTGATAAAGTCAATAAAAACCTAGATAAAGTAAATAAGTTATTTCAAACGAGTAACAAGGTTTTAGACACCACTACAACTGTAGTAAGATTATTTGAAAAAAAACAAAATGAAACGGATTTTATAAAAGCGAAAGACAACGATTCCAAAGATATTTTTGATTTTACAATCTTCCAGAAGAAAAATGAAACTAAAGAAGAAAATAAAGTATTTAAAGTAGATGCTTCCACTATAAAAAGTATCAAGAAAGGAATTGATCTGATTCAAAATCTAAAGAAAAGTAAAGACAGTTTCTCCTTTTAAAACACTAAAAACAATGAGTACAATAAATAATGCACTAACCCTTAAGCAAATTTTGTTAGGGATATCTGATAGTTTGAATGAAGCACAAAATCATCTTAGAAATGTAAAACCTTATGATGAATTTGGAAGACCTAATACACTTTATACCTTACCTTACTTAGACTTTAATTTACAAGTCGAAGCCGAATTCGAGCAAGAAACCAGTAGCGAGTCTCAAAATGATCCAAATAGTCGCATGTTAAAAGGATTGGCGACGAATAAAATGAACCAAACATATGAGAAAAGTATTGCTTTCCGTCCCGTAAGTGTCAAAACAGATACTAAAGAAACGAGTAAAGTGACGAGCGCTATTTCTGGGAGATTTGTGGCTATTGTTCCTAATGAAGGACTACCGCAATTGATTATTAATGCTATTCCTAAACGAACAACAGATTCTCATATTTTTGATATTGAAGTTGTGGTTTTTAATGCTGCTGGAGAAAAAATTTCAGATGCTTTAGTTGAATTTAATTACAATGCTCAAAAAACGGAATTAATTAATACCAATGCTGCATTGAATCATCAAACTGCATTTTTAAATGTAAGTGAAATTCGAACAGATTCAAACGGGAAAGCAAAAACACAAGTAAAAGTAGATGGAGTAGATTATGCTAATGGATGTGTCCTAATTGTAGAAGTTAATATAGGAAATGTGTTCACAAAAATCGCAATACAAAAATAATTATGGGAGTAAATTTAGAATACATACAATTTAAAAGTCTTTTGTTTGATGCTTCAAATAAGGCTTTGAACAATTATAATGTGGTAGTCCAATTTTATAATATCAATTGGAATGCTTGGGTAACTTTGACCGAAATTTTAACCGTAAAGGAAGGGAAATTGTTTTGCAAATTAGAACTTCCAGATAGAATTTCATTGTCCAATCAAACCATTCGAATTGTTAGAGAAACTTTAAAAGCTGGAAGTGTACCTGCTTTTAGGGTTATTAAATATACCAAAGAAAAAAACATTCCTGAAATTATTGCAACAAATTATATTGTGACCATTGAAGCAGGTAATCTAACGATTGATTTTGGAAAAATGGGTTGTTAAAAGACGATAAAATC
>JAAURU010000041.1 GCA_012032075.1 Flavobacterium sp. | reverse complement strand
GTAACAACAACTGCCTTCAAGTATTGCTACATCTTCTTGCATTTTAACTTTAAAGTAGATGAATTAACTACAATTTCTTGTGTTTTCATACTAATGTAGCTAAAAACAAGTGTGCTTCCTTGTCTTACATTAATTTTAAAATTTCCGTCAAAATCAGACTGTGTACCATTAGTAGTTCCTTTTTCAAGAATTGCTACACTTGGAAGCGGTAGTCCGTTTTGATCCACAACTGTTCCTGAAACAGTTTTGACTTGGGCAAAAATAAATTGCCCTAACATCACTACTAAGAATGTTAGTAATACGTTAAATTTAGATCTCATATTTGTTAATTTGAATTAGTTGTTCAAAATTCAAAAAAAGGAATGCAATCCTAATATATTTTAATCTTTTTTAACATTTAACACTTTTTCTTCAAAAGAAAGTGTTAAAACTCATTGGAAAATGGAATTAGATAATTTTATTTGCTGATTTTCAATTGATCCATTTGAGTAAATAAAATTAAATAGACCATTATTTGTTTTAAGTCCAAATCCAAAACCTATTCCAAGTAATTTGTTTTCAATATTTGAAGTTTTATCTTGAAAGTATCCATAGTCTATTACTGAATGTAAATAAATGGATTCACTCATTATATATCTGTATTCTGTCATTATTCCAGAGAAAAAGTTAGCCTGTAGAGAATTTTCTCTAAAACCTCTTATCGAATTGATTCCCCCAAAACGATAAAGTTCGTTAATTATAAAGTTGTTACTATTTAAAAAGAAAGTCTCGTTTTTTATAAAAATGCTATTTTGTTTGTTGAGATTGAAATTGTGACTATAATTTAGTTGTATAAAATATTGATTTTCGCTATCATCTTCTATTTGCCTTTTACCTATTCCTCCTTTTATTAAAAGTAATATTTTTTCTGGAAAAAGCATATCAGTATTGTTTCTTTTTATGAAACTAAAACTTGAATTATAATAATGATTTCTGTAATTATTTACTGAAAAGTTATTTTGATTTGAATATCAACAGATGTTGTGCTCTGATAACCTAAAAAAAGTTTTTTATTAAAAGTGAAATAATACCCTATGTTTAATTCTCTTTGAGTGTTTTGAAAAAGACTATCTTGTTTAAAAATTTTTAAATTTGTTTTAAGTCCAAAAGAACTCTTAAATAAATAAGGTACTTCAGCTCCAATATTAAAAGAAGTTTGATTGTTGCCATCATTTCTCCAATATAAATTAAATTTTTCACCTGAATTTAGTATATTTTGCAAAAGTAAATCCACATAGCCATTAAATACTAAATTGGTTTTTTCATCATTTGCAAAACCAACAAATCCGTCAAATTTATTTGGGCGTGTCTTTTCAAGATAGGTATATATTTTGGTTGAATTGTTAGTGAACAAAATTTCAGGATATTTAATTTGGTTAACAAAAGGAAGGGAATTAAAATCAGTATATACTCGATTTACTAAGTTTTTATTGAATAATTGCTTTTTTGACTTTTTTTCAAAAACTTTTTTTAAGTTTTTAGGAAATTTATCATAACCTAGAACTACAATTTCATCAATTATTCTTTTAGTGTTTAATTTTACAATTAGTTTAGCAAATAATTTATTGTTTGAGATGTAATAATCAGTCAGTTTTAATTTAGCTAAAGCAAAACCATTATTTTCTAATAATTTTAATTTATCAGACATCCATTTATCTGTTTTGTCAATAGATATAGATATTGAATCATTTTTTAACTGTAAAAGGTCTTTTTCAATAGTTGAAATTTCGGCAAAAGAAATTTCTATCAAATTAGTTCTTTCCTTAATGTCATAGTAGAAAATAAAACTACTATCATTGATTTTTTTTGTTCTAATAATAAGGACTCAATGAAGCCTATTTTAATCAATGTGGAATCAAATGATTTGATTGTTGTTAATATGGATGCTACATTAGAATGAGACTTTCTATAATCTAAACTATCAATTATTTTATTTTGTGTATTTGTTTTCCCTTCAATTTTTAAATTAAATACTTGTCCATTGCATAAATGAATGGCAACTAAAGTAAGTAATATAAAAAAATGTTTCATATAAATAAAGAAACGCAAATTAATGAAATAAATTTAACTAGTAATAAAACAATGACAGCTTTTGAATTCTAATGCTTGCTTTAGTTTATGTTATTACTTACTATTGAGACTTCTATTTTTTAATTCTTGATTTATTGTATATTGATTTTTTAAGAAATAAATCTGATTGACTTGAAAATAAATAAATTAGATTTGTTTTGTAAAAAATAATAACTACATTTGCACCCCTAAATAGTATTAGGGAGTTAAATTTATTAGTAATAATTAGAAAGAATTATGCCAACAATTCAACAATTAGTAAGAACTGGAAGAGCCAAAATAACTAAGAAGAGTAAATCGGCTGCTTTAGATTCTTGTCCTCAAAGAAGAGGGGTTTGTACTCGTGTTTACACAACAACACCAAAAAAACCAAACTCTGCAATGCGTAAAGTTGCTAGGGTTCGTTTAACAAATGGAAATGAAGTAAATGCATACATTCCTGGAGAAGGACACAATCTACAAGAGCACTCGATAGTATTAGTTAGAGGTGGAAGAGTAAAAGATTTACCGGGTGTGCGTTATCATATCGTTCGTGGAGCGTTAGATACTGCTGGAGTAGCAGGAAGAACACAACGTAGATCAAAGTATGGTGCAAAACGTCCAAAACCAGGACAACCTGCAGCAGTAGCTGGAAAGAAAAAGTAATTTAAAATCTTTTAAAGAAAAGACATGAGAAAAAGAGCGGCCAAAAAAAGACCCCTTTTACCAGATCCAAAATTTAACGATCAGTTAGTAACACGTTTTGTAAATAACTTAATGTGGGATGGTAAAAAATCAACAGCTTTTAAAGTTTTTTATGATGCATTAGACATTGTAGAGGCTAAAAAGCAAGATGCAGAAAAGTCTGCACTAGAAATATGGAAAGATGCATTAACAAATGTTATGCCTCATGTAGAAGTTCGTTCACGAAGAGTGGGTGGAGCTACTTTCCAAATTCCAATGCAAATTCGACCTGATAGAAAAATATCTTATTCTATGAAATGGTTAATTCTTTATGCAAGAAGAAGAAATGAAAAATCAATGGCTAATAAATTAGCTGCAGAAGTTTTAGCAGCAGCTAAAGAAGAAGGTGCAGCAGTTAAGAAAAGAATGGATACTCATAAAATGGCAGAAGCTAATAAAGCTTTCTCTCACTTTAGATTTTAATTCATAAAAAATTAGAAATGGCTAGAGATTTAAAATATACTAGAAATATAGGAATTGCAGCTCATATTGATGCTGGTAAAACAACAACTACAGAGCGAATTCTTTTTTATACAGGAAAGTCACATAAAATTGGTGAAGTACATGATGGTGCTGCAACAATGGACTGGATGGCTCAAGAACAAGAAAGAGGAATTACAATTACTTCAGCAGCTACAACTTGTGAATGGAATTTTCCAACCCAACAAGGTAAATTGTTGCCAGAATCAATTCCTTATCACTTTAATATTATTGATACACCAGGACACGTTGACTTTACAGTAGAAGTAAACCGTTCTTTACGTGTGTTGGATGGTTTAGTATTCTTATTTAGTGCAGTTGATGGTGTTGAGCCACAATCTGAAACTAACTGGAGACTAGCTGATCAATATAGAGTTCCGCGTATGGGATTTGTTAATAAGATGGATCGTCAAGGTTCAAACTTTTTAGCGGTTTGTCAGCAAGTGAAAGATATGTTGAAATCTAATGCGGTAGCAATTACGTTACCTATTGGAGAAGAGAGTGATTTTAAAGGAGTAGTTGACTTAGTTAAGAATCAAGCAATTATTTGGCATGATGAAACACAAGGTGCTACTTTTGATATTGTGGATATTCCTGCTGATATGGTAGATGATGTTAAGAAATATCGTTCTATTCTTATTGAAGAAATTGCAACATATGATGAAAATCTTCTTGATAAATACATGGAAGATGAAAATTCTATTACAGAAGAGGAAATAAACACAGCTTTGCGTGCTGCAACTATAGATATGGCTATTATTCCTATGATAGCTGGTTCTTCTTTCAAAAATAAAGGAGTTCAATTTATGTTAGATGCAGTTTGTAAATATTTACCATCTCCAATGGATAAAGAAGGTATTGAAGGAATTCATCCTGATGATGCTGATTTATTAGAAGAAGATCAAAAGAAAATTTTACGTCGTCCTGATCCAAAAGAACCATTTGCTGCTCTTGCATTTAAAATTGCTACCGATCCTTATGTTGGTCGTTTGGCTTTCTTCCGTGCGTATTCAGGTCGTTTAGATGCAGGTTCATATATATTAAATACACGTTCAGGTAACAAAGAAAGGATTTCTCGTATTTACCAAATGCATGCTAACAAGCAAAACCCAATCGACTATATTGAGGCAGGTGATATTGGAGCTGCAGTTGGATTTAAAGATATCAAGACTGGAGATACTATGTGTGATGAAAAACACCCAATTATTCTTGAGTCTATGAAATTCCCTGATCCAGTAATTGGTATTGCTATTGAACCAAAAACTAAGGCTGATGTTGATAAAATGGGTATGGCTTTAGCAAAATTAGCTGAGGAAGATCCAACTTTTACAGTAAGAACAGATGAGGCTTCTGGTCAAACAATTATATCGGGTATGGGGGAGCTTCACTTGGATATCTTAGTAGATCGTATGAAACGTGAGTTTAAAGTTGAAGTAAATCAAGGAGAACCACAAGTTGAATACAAAGAAGCTTTTACAAAATCTGCTACACATAGAGAAGTTTATAAGAAACAATCAGGTGGACGTGGAAAATTTGGAGATATTGTCTTTACATTAGAACCAGCTGAAGAAGTAGATGGGAAAGTTCCAATGGGATTACAATTTGTGAATGCTGTAAAAGGAGGTAACGTTCCTAAGGAATATATACCAGCTGTTGAAAAAGGTTTCCGTGAAGCAATGAAAACTGGCCCTTTGGCAGGTTATGCAGTAGATAGTTTAAAAGTTACTTTAACTGATGGATCTTTCCACCCTGTGGATTCTGATGCCTTATCATTGAATTAGCGGCAAAATTAGGATATAAAGAAGTGGCAAAAGCAGCGGGTGCTGTTATTCTTGAGCCAATCATGAAAATCGAAGTTATTACTCCAGAAGAAAATATGGGTGATATCGTTGGTGACTTGAATCGTCGAAGAGGTCAAGTAAATGATATGGGTGATAGAGCTGGTGCTAAAACTATCAAAGCTGATGTTCCATTATCTGAAATGTTTGGATATGTTACTACTTTAAGAACTTTATCTTCTGGTAGAGCAACTTCTACAATGGAATTCTCACATTATGCAGAAACACCTTCTAATATTTCAGAAGAAGTTATTAAAAAAGCTAAAGGTAACGCTTAATTCTTAAGAAAATGAGTCAAAAAATCAGAATAAAATTAAAATCATACGATCATAATTTAGTAGATAAGTCTGCTGAAAAAATCGTAAAAACTGTAAAAAGTACAGGTGCTGTAGTAACTGGTCCTATTCCATTGCCTACAAATAAAAAAATCTTTACTGTTTTACGTTCACCACACGTTAATAAGAAGTCAAGAGAACAGTTTGAATTAAGTTCATACAAGAGATTGTTGGATATTTATAGTTCTTCTTCTAAAACTATTGATGCTTTAATGAAATTGGAATTGCCTAGTGGAGTTGAAGTTGAAATTAAGGTATAATTATATACTGCTTCAGCAGTTAAAATAATAAAACCGTTAGTGATTAAAAATCACTACGGTTTTTTTAATATCGTAAAATATTGATTATGTTTTTTATATTGAAAATAACATAATAAATTAATTTTGCGTGTTAAAAAAAATAATTATATATTTGCACCCTCAAAATGAGGAAGGTGTAAATTTATACACAAAAAGAGTTTAATTAATTAATTAGTTTTATATGTCTGGGTTAATCGGAAGAAAAATTGGCATGACTAGTATCTTTGATGAAAACGGGAAGAATATTCCTTGTACAGTAATCGAGGCTGGTCCATGTGTTATTACCCAAGTCAGAACCAATGAGGTTGACGGGTATCGTGCTCTTCAGCTTGGTTTCGATGACAAAACTGAAAAGCATACAGTTAAAGCAGAAGAAGGTCACTTCAAGAAGGCGGGAACTGTAGCTAAGAAGAAAGTTGTTGAGTTCAAGTATTTTGAAGAAGAACACAAATTAGGTGAAGTCTTAACGGTAGATTTATTTGCTGAAGGAGAATTTGTAGATGTTCAAGGAGTTTCTAAAGGTAAAGGTTTTCAAGGGGTTGTTAAACGTCACGGATTTGGTGGTGTTGGACAGGCAACTCATGGTCAACATAACCGATTAAGAGCTCCGGGTTCAGTAGGAGCATCTTCTTATCCATCAAGAGTATTTAAAGGGATGAGAATGGCAGGAAGAATGGGATCTGATAATGTGACTATTCAAAATCTTAAAGTTTTAAAAGTTGTTGCTGATAAAAATCTTTTAGTTGTTAAAGGATGTGTACCGGGACATAAAAACTCTTATGTAATCATTCAGAAATAATGGAAGTAAAAGTATTAGATTTCAACGGAAAAGATACTGGAAGAAAAGTTCAACTTTCTGATTCAGTATTCGCAATAGAGCCTAACAAGCATGCAGTATATCTTGATGTTAAACAGTATTTAGCGAATCAAAGACAAGGTAATCACAAGTCAAAAGAAAGAGCTGAAGTTGCTGGAAGTACTCGTAAGATAAAAAAGCAAAAAGGGACTGGTACTGCTCGTGCGGGTAGTGCAAAGAATCCTTTGTTTAAAGGTGGAGGTACTGTATTTGGTCCAAGACCTAGAAGCTATTCATTCAAATTAAATAAAAACTTAAAAAGATTAGCTCGTAAATCAGCTCTGTCTTTAAAGGTAAAAGAATCTGGTTTAGTAGTTCTTGAAGATTTTTCATTTGAAGTTCCAAACACAAAGAATTTTATTAATGTATTGAGTGCTTTAGGTTTAGAAAGCAAAAAATCATTATTTGTGTTGGGTGATTCAAATAAAAATGTATATTTGTCGTCACGTAATTTAAAGACGTCTTCGGTTATAACTTCTTCTGAATTAAGTACTTACGCTATTTTAAATGCGAATACTTTAGTTGTTTTAGAGAGTGCTTTAGACGGAATTCAAGATAATTTAAGTAAATAAAAAGGTTATGAGTATCATTATTAAGCCAATTATAACTGAAAAAATAACTAAAGAAGGTGAATTATTTAACCGTTTCGGTTTTGTAGTTGATAAAAAAGCTAATAAAATTCAAATCAAAAAAGCAGTTGAATCTGTTTATGGTGTGAATGTAGTTGCTGTTAATACAATGAATTACAGAGCAGATAGATCGGTTAAGTACACTAAAAGTGGTTTAATCAGTGGAAAAACAAACGCTTACAAAAAAGCGATTGTTCAAGTTCAAGAAGGAGAAACAATAGATTTCTATACTAATATCTAAAAAAAAATGTCAGTAAGAAAATTAAAACCTATTACCCCAGGTCAGCGTTTTAGAGTTGTAAATAGCTTTGACACTATTACAACTGATAAGCCGGAGCGTTCATTAATCGCACCGAAAAAAAACTCTGGAGGTAGAAATAGTCAAGGAAAAATGACCATGCGTTACGTTGGTGGTGGTCATAAACAAAAGTATCGTATAATAGATTTTAAAAGATCAAAAGTTGGAGTTCCAGCTACAGTTAAAACTATAGAGTATGATCCAAATCGTTCAGCTTTTATCTCGTTATTATTTTATGCTGATGGAGAAAAATCGTACATAATAGCGCAAAATGGTTTACAAGTTGGACAAACGTTAGTTTCAGGTTCAGAGGCTGCTCCAGAAATTGGAAACGCATTACCTTTAAGTAAAATTCCTCTAGGTACAGTTATTTCATGTATCGAATTAAGACCAGGTCAAGGAGCTGTTATTGCTCGTTCTGCAGGAACTTTTGCTCAATTAATGGCAAGAGATGGTAAATATGCAACAATTAAAATGCCTTCAGGTGAAACTAGATTAATCTTGTTAACATGTATGGCTACAATTGGTGCGGTATCAAATTCTGATCATCAATTAGTAGTATCAGGTAAGGCTGGTAGATCAAGATGGTTAGGAAGAAGACCAAGAACTAGACCAGTAGCAATGAACCCTGTTGATCACCCAATGGGTGGTGGTGAAGGACGCTCTTCAGGAGGTCATCCACGTTCAAGAAAAGGTTTACCAGCTAAAGGTTATAGAACTCGTTCTAAGGTTAACCCGAGTAATAAGTATATTGTAGAACGTAGAAAGAAATAATTAGATAGACATGGCACGTTCATTAAAAAAAGGACCTTATGTTCACTATAAATTAGAGAAAAAAGTTCAAGAAAATATAGAGAAAGACAATAAAGCTGTTATCAAAACTTGGTCAAGAGCTTCAATGATTACTCCAGATTTTGTTGGGCAAACTATTGCAGTGCATAATGGTCGTCAATTTGTACCAGTTTACGTAACAGAAAACATGGTAGGACATAAATTAGGAGAGTTTTCACCAACTAGATCTTTTAGAGGTCATGCTGGTGCAAAAAATAAAGGTAAAAAATAATAAGAAGCTATGGGAGTTCGTAAAAGAGAAAGAGCAGAGCAAATTAAAGAGGCTAAAAGTCAAGTGGCTTTTGCTAAAATTAAACAATTGCCCTACTTCACCTAGAAAAATGCGCTTAGTGGCAGATTTAGTTAGAGGTCAGAAAGTAGAATTAGCTCTTAATATATTAAGATTTAATAGTAAAGAAGCTTCTAGAAAACTTGAAAAATTGTTATTATCTGCTATAAATAACTATGAGCAGAAAAACGCTGAATCAAGTGTAGAAGAAGCAGGCTTATTTGTAAAAGAGATTAGAGTTGATGGTGGAACCATGTTGAAAAGACTACGTCCAGCTCCTCAAGGTCGTGCGCATAGAATTAGAAAGCGTTCTAACCACGTAACAATCGTGTTAGGATCAAACAATAACACACAAAGCAATTAATAAACAGTATGGGACAAAAGACAAATCCAATCGGAAATAGACTTGGTATCATCAGAGGATGGGACTCAAACTGGTATGGAGGAAATGATTATGGTGATAAAATCGCTGAAGATTTTAAAATCAGAAAATATATTCATGCGCGTTTATCAAAAGCAAGTGTATCAAAAATAATTATCGAGAGAACTTTAAAACTTGTAACCGTTACTATCACTACTGCTAGACCTGGTATTATTATCGGAAAAGGTGGACAAGAGGTAGACAAGTTGAAAGAAGAACTTAAGAAAATTACAGACAAGGAAATTCAAATCAATATTTTTGAAATCAAAAGACCTGAAATCGATGCTTACTTAGTAGCTAACAGTATTGCACGTCAAATTGAAAGCAGAATTTCTTATAGAAGAGCTATCAAAATGGCAATTGCTGCTGCTATGAGAATGAATGCAGAAGGTATCAAAGTTTTAATTTCAGGTCGTTTGAATGGTGCTGAAATGGCTCGTTCTGAAGGCTTTAAAGATGGTAGAATTCCTTTGTCAACTTTCAGAGCTGACATTGATTATTCATTAGCAGAAGCACATACTACTTATGGTAGAATGGGTATTAAAGTGTGGATAATGAAAGGTGAGGTTTATGGTAAAAGAGATCTTTCTCCGTTAGTAGGTATGGATAAGCAAAAGTCTAAATCTTCAGGATCTCAAAAAAGAGAAGGTAAACCAAGCAGAAGCAAAAGAAAGTAATTTTTTAAACTAAAGAAAAATGTTACAGCCTAAAAGAACAAAATACCGCAAGGTACAAAAAGGTAGGATGAAAGGGAACTCTGGTAGAGGTCACGAACTTTCAAATGGAATGTTTGGTATTAAATCTGTACACGAAAAAGGAATGTTCTTAACTTCACGTCAAATTGAAGCAGCACGTATTGCTGCAACTCGTTTTATGAAAAGAGAAGGACAATTATGGATTAAAATATTTCCAGACAAACCTATTACTAAAAAACCTTTAGAAGTACGTATGGGTAAAGGTAAAGGTGCAGTCGAATATTGGGCTGCAGTCGTTAAACCAGGTAAAATTATGTTTGAAGTTGGAGGAGTTCCTCTATCAGTAGCTAAAGAAGCTTTACGTCTTGCTGCTCAAAAACTTCCAGTAAAAACTAAGTTTGTCGTTGCTAGAGATTTCGAAGCATAATCAAAAAATATTATGAAACAATCAGAAATTAAAAATCTATCTGCAGCTGAGTTACAAGTTAAACTTAGTGAATTAAAGAGAATGTATGCAGATTTAAAAACTGCACATACTATTTCTCCAATAGAAAATCCTCTTCAAATAAGAACTATTAGAAGAGCTGTTGCGAGAGTAGCATCAGAATTAACTAAAAGAGAGTTACAATAATTGTATTCTGCTGAAAGATGGAAAAAAGAAATTTAAGAAAAGAGAGAGTTGGTGTAGTTACTAGCAACAAAATGGAGAAATCTATAGTTGTTTCTGAAACTAGAAGAGTAAAACACCCTTTATACGGTAAGTTCGTGTTGAAGACAAAAAAATATCATGCACACGACGAAACAAACGACTGTAACATTGGTGATACGGTGAAGATCATGGAAACTAGACCTTTATCAAAAACTAAATGTTGGAGATTAGTTGAAATCATTGAAAGAGCTAAGTAACCATGGTACAACAAGAATCAAGATTAAAAGTAGCAGATAACACGGGTGCTAAAGAAGTTTTAACTATTCGTGTTTTAGGAGGAACGAAACGTCGTTATGCCTCTGTTGGAGATAAAATTGTAGTTTCTATTAAAGACGCAACTCCTAACGGTAACGTTAAGAAAGGAGCTGTTTCAACTGCAGTTGTTGTGCGTACTAAAAAAGAAGTGAGAAGAGCTGATGGATCTTACATCCGTTTTGACGATAACGCATGTGTATTGTTAAACGCTGCAGGTGAAATGAGAGGAACTCGTGTTTTTGGTCCGGTTGCAAGAGAACTTCGTGAAAAACAATTCATGAAAATTGTATCATTAGCACCAGAGGTGCTGTAATTCTATAAAATGATGACAAAGCTAAAAATTAAATCAGGAGACACTGTAAAAGTAATTGCTGGAGACCATAAAGGTGCTGAAGGTAAAGTTCTACGTGTACTTCGTGATAAGAATAAAGCGATAGTTGAGGGTGTTAATATGGTGTCTAAACACACAAAACCAAGTGCAAAAAACCCTCAAGGTGGTATCGTTAAGAAAGAAGCTGCTTTACATATTTCTAACTTATCTTTAATTGATCCAAAATCAAAAGAAGTGACTAAAGTTGGATTTAAAGTTGAAGGAGATAAAAAAGTAAGGTTTTCAAAAAAATCTAATCAAGTATTATAGTAATGGCTTATATACCTAGATTAAAAGAAGAATATAAGAGTAGAGTAATCTCTGCTCTTACAGAAGAGTTCGGTTACAAAAATGTTATGCAAGTTCCAAAACTTGAAAAATTGTTGTAAGCCGTGGAGTTGGTGCTGCAGTTTCTGACAAAAAGTTAGTTGATTATGCAGTAGAGGAAATTACAAAAATTACGGGTCAAAAAGCAGTTGCAACAATTTCTAAAAAAGACGTTGCGTCTTTTAAATTAAGAAAAGGAATGCCAATTGGTGCTAAAGTAACCTTACGTGGGGAAAGAATGTATGAATTTTTAGATAGATTGATTACTTCTTCTTTACCACGTGTAAGAGATTTTGGTGGAATTAAATCAACTGGTTTTGATGGTAGAGGTAATTATAACTTAGGAGTTTTAGAGCAAATTATTTTCCCTGAAATTGATATTGATAAAGTGAATAAAATTGCTGGTTTTGATATAACTTTTGTTACTTCAGCAACTACAGACAAAGAAGCTAAATCATTATTAGTAGAATTAGGTTTACCTTTTAAAAAGAATTAAGATATGGCTAAAGAATCAATGAAAGCCCGTGAGGTGAAAAGAGAAGCATTAGTTGCTAAGTATGCTGAAAAAAGAAAAGCTTTAAAAGAAGCTGGAGATTTTGAAGGTTTACAAAAATTACCAAAAAATGCATCTCCAGTTCGTTTACACAATCGTTGCAAATTAACAGGAAGGCCTAGAGGTTATATGCGTCAATTTGGAATTTCTCGTGTAACCTTCCGTGAAATGGCTAATCAAGGATTAATTCCTGGAGTTAAAAAAGCTTCTTGGTAATCTCGTAAAAGTTTTATACTTTTGCAAACCAAAAATAATTTAATTGGCTAAAGGTTCATTTAGTGAGTACTAATTGAAAACCATAGTCGCAATTTAATACATATATGTACACAGATCCTATTGCAGATTTTCTTACGAGAGTTAGAAATGCAGTTAGAGCAAATCACAAAGTTGTTGAGATACCTGCTTCTAACTTGAAAAAAGAAATCACCAAGATTTTATTTGATCAGGGATATATTTTAAGTTACAAATTTGATGATAGTGGAGTTCAAGGTACTATCAAAATTGCTCTTAAGTATGACAAAGAAACTAAAGAGTCAGTAATTAAAGATATCCAAAGAATTAGTAAACCAGGTTTACGTAAATACTCAGGTTCTACAACATTACCAAGGATTTTAAACGGTTTAGGTGTTGCTATTATTTCAACTTCTAAAGGTGTTATGACAGGTAAACAAGCTAAACAGCTTAATGTAGGTGGAGAAGTTATTTGTTACGTATATTAATAAAAAGACTAAAGAATGTCAAGAATAGGTAAAAATCCAGTTGTAATTCCTGCAGGAGTAACCGTAACGGTTAAAGACTCAGTTATTACAGTAAAAGGAAAATTAGGCGAGCTTTCTCAGGAATTTTCTGATGTAACAGTGAAAGTTGAAGATAATCAAGTTATCGTTGAACGTTCATCAGATCATAAGAATGATAGAGCGAAACATGGACTTTATCGTTCTCTTATAAACAATATGATTATAGGAGTTTCAGTAGGTTTTACAAAAGAACTAGAGTTTGTGGGAGTTGGTTACAGAGCTTCTAATCAAGGTCAAAAACTTGATTTAGCAGTTGGTTACTCACATAACATAGTTTTAGAAATTGTTCCAGAGGTAACAGTAGAAACTATTTCTGAAAAAGGTAAAAATCCAATAGTGAAATTATCATCATTTGACAAACAATTATTAGGTCAAGTATCTGCTAAAATCAGAGCTTTCCGTAAACCAGAACCTTATAAAGGAAAAGGTATTAAGTTTGTAGGTGAGGTATTAAGAAGAAAAGCAGGTAAATCAGCTTAAAAATTAAGACTATGTCATTAACAAAAAGTGAAAGAAGACAGAGAATAAAATTCAGAATTAGAAAGATTGTAAGTGGTACAGCTACTCAACCTAGACTTTCTGTATTTAGATCTAATAAAGAAATCTATGCTCAAATCATAGATGATGAAAACGGTGTTACATTAGTTGCTGCATCTTCTCGTGAAAAAGAAGTTACTAAGGGTACAAATATTGAAACTGCAAACGCAGTAGGGAAATTAATTGCTGAAAAAGCTCTTAAAGCTGGGATTACAAACATTTCTTTTGATAGAGGTGGTTATTTATATCATGGACGTGTAAAATCATTAGCTGAAGGAGAAAGAGAAGCAGGACTTAAATTCTAATAAATTATG
>JAAURU010000040.1 GCA_012032075.1 Flavobacterium sp. | reverse complement strand
AAAATAATTTTTTTACATACAATCTAAAATCCCGCAATTTGCGGGATTTTTTTATTTATCATTAATTTTTATTTGATTTTGTAAACTTTTTTTGATAATTTTTAATTAAAAATCAATTGCATATGATATCAGTTTTACCCAAAAAAGGAAATTTGCTGATAGCAGAACCTTCTACGTTAGGAGATTTTTCGTTTAATCGTTCTGTTATTCTTTTAGCAGAACACAATAATGATGGATCTGTAGGGTTTATTTTAAATAAACCTCTTAATTATACTATCAATGATTTAGTACCAGAAATTGAGGCTATTTTTGAAGTTTACAATGGTGGTCCTGTAGAACAAGACAATTTGTATTTTATTCACAACGTCCCTAATATTATTCCTAGTAGTATTGAAATAGCTAATGGTATTTATTGGGGTGGTGATTTTGAAACTACAAAGGCATTAATTAATAGTGGAGATATTTCTAAAAAAAATATTCGCTTCTTCTTAGGATATAGTGGCTGGAGTAAAGGTCAATTAGAAAATGAATTAAAAGAGAATTCATGGATTATTGTAGAGAATAATCAAAAAAGCAAATTACTTGCAAAATCTTCCCAACATTTTTGGAAAGAAAAAATTGATGAATTAGGTGGTGAATATGTACTTTTCTCTAATGCCCCTTCAGACCCCATGCTTAATTAAGTCTTATTTGAGCATTCAATCTAATTAGTATTTCTTTTGCATATTCAAGAGAATATTCTTTTTTTCTATATTTTGTTATCGGTTGAATTCCTTTGACAACATTCGTTATAAATAATTCATCTGCTTTTTGCAAATCAAATGGAGAAATTGACTTCTCAACAACATCAATTCCTTCCATTTTTTTAGCAATCGTAAGAACTTGTTTTCTCATTATACCATTCAAACAACCATCATTAACAGGTGGAGTAATTAATTCATTACCTACTTTCATGAAAACATTGCCTTGCAACGCTTCTACTACATTTTTCTCATCATTTAAAAGCAAACAATTAGCATAACCGTTTTCAAAGGCAAAAATACTTCCTGCAATTTGAATAATTTTATTATTAGATTTTAAGGTCGAAAACAACTGCTTGGTTATGTAAGCATCTTTATATAATTCAACCTCATAAGAAGTTGTTTCAATAGTGTATAAATCATTTTCTAATGGAGATGCAACAATAACATATTCAATTTCATTTGTAGCTGGTAAATAAAACCCTTCACCTTTTCTATAAACAGAAAACCGAATTCTAAATGAAGATAACTTAACATTAGTAGAACTTAATAACAAAAGTATTTGCTCTTCAAAAAACTCCATAGTAAAATGCATCGGAATTTCCATTCTAAAAATTCGCATAGAAGACATTAATCTAAAATAATGATCTTCTAAGAACAATATCTTATTATTGAGTATTTTAATTGTTTCAAAAACACTATCACCTACTAAAAACCCCTATTACTTTCAATTGCAACTGTACTATTTTCTTGAATAGTACCATTATAATTCACCATAAAAAATCCCGATTTTAAAATCGGGACAAATATACTCTTAATATTTTAGTTTAAACCGAACCTAAAACATGTTTTAAATCAGAAATTTGATTTTCCCATAATAATTTCGATTCTTCAACTTCATCTTCTTCTGCAAAATCAATTACAACAACAGATACATCTTTAGTAATATCATCTTCTATAATTTTTATCTCAAAAAAGTAATCCGTATCTTCTCCTTCTTCATCTAACCATCGAAATTTAACTCTCTCACCTGTTCTTTTTGCAATCAATTTAGCTTTTTCTTCAGAATCATCCCAAATAAAAGTAAACAACTCTCCTCTAGAATTAACATTATCAGCAAACCACTCAGACAAACCTGAAGGGGTAGATATATATTGATATAATAAAGACGGTGACGCGTGAATAGGGAATTCTAATTCATATTTTACTTTAACTTCCATTTTGAAAAATTTATTTTGGAAATATATAGAGAATAATCTGAAAAACCAAAAAGAAAAAATAGAATATTTTTTTACAAAAAAATATTTGTAATAAACTGAAATAATTATATATTTGCACCCGCATTCGAGAATGCTAATATATTTAATGGCGAGGTAGCTCAGTCGGTTAGAGCGCAGGATTCATAACCCTGAGGTCACGGGTTCAACTCCCGTCTTCGCTACAAAAAAAGGCTTTAGAAATCTCTAAAGCCTTTTTTTATTTTATACAAAACACAACTATACCAAAATTGGTTGATTATTAAAAACTTCCTCATTAGTTGAATTGTATTTATTTTTTGTAGTTGCCATCCAATTCAACTCTTTCTTATATTGAAATAGCATATTGTTTTGTTTTGGCTCCATAACCATCATATAAATCCATTCATTATCTAACAATTCTTTTATATTATTGTTTTTTACTACTATTTCAGTAACACGATCTAAAGGCGCTTGAATGACTACAGTTAAACGCAGTGGTTGATGATACATTTCTTCATCTGACTCATATAAAGATTGCAGTGGTAATCCCATTTTTAGGTCACCTCCATTCCCCTCTACTACTCCAAATTTTCCAGTGATATTAGTCGTCACTTTTGAACCTCCACCATACGTTTTATTATCTACAGTTGAAAAGTAGTAGTGATTGTTTATCCATTGTGTTACCACCATTGGCCCTTGCATGATTCCTTCCAGTGCCTTACCTGTAGTATCTAATTCCCAGTCGTAACTATGAAGAAAACAACGCCCCTCTAGATTGGTATGTTGGGTTAAACTTCTTGGACCAACTATAAATCCTGCATTTTTAGCAAGTCCCCATTCTGGTCTTGTTTCACTCCAATCACTTGCTTTTTGTTTTGCCAAAGACAAACCATCCTTAAACTAAATTTTTCTTGAACACAAGTAGATTGAGCTTTGGTAAGATTCGTTTTTAAATCTTTTATCCGTTGATGAAATGAATCTGGAGCTTGAGCGTCAAAAATAACAATAGCATCAGTAGTTGTATTGTGTTCTGCTCCTAGAAACAAAGTGGTATCAGGAATTATGATATTGTACTTATCTAATAATTCATTTCTCACTTCAATCGAATTGGCTAATTTTGCTAACATACGTGCATTATGTCTACCTGGACTTGCTGCACAGGCTCCACAATCTAAACTAGAACCAAATGGATTATTAGAAGAATGACTACCGTGTCCTACAAAGAGAACCAAAGGTGCAAATTGTTTCCAACACATCAAATCAAAAGCCGATTTTACAATTGCCACTTTTTCTTCAAGAGGTATCTCAAGATGCTCCATATTATTTTGCTTTACTTTATTGATATTGGGTTGACAAATAGACTCCATTTCTCCACTAGAAAGTTGCTTTTTAGTATAAAACAAACTCGGTGATAAGGTTCTTTTTACCAATGACAATCCATAATACAATCCAGATCCTTCCACATAACCAAAAGCAGATGGAAGCATGTTTTTCATTCGCTTAAGAAAATAGTTATAAAATTTTATACCTTTGTTTTCTTCTGATACTTTTAACTATCTTATTTTTTCTGGTTGAGCACTTTCAGAAACAGTGTATGCAGAAGCAACTATTGGCGGACAAGATTTTCGAATAACACCATCATTAAAGCTTTGATAATCCATAGCTATTCCAAAAAATCCAGCATAACCAAAGGTTTCATAATTTCCTTTAGATTCAATATTTCTTCGAATAACTTCAGAACGAGTATCGATACAAAAGACCAATTGCGCATCTGGAATTGTAGTACTATCTATAGATTGGATATCTTGTGGTATCTTTTCTAAAGTGTTGATTAATTGGTTTTGCCAACTTTTCTCCCAAGCTTGCAACCAAACATATTGCATTTTGGAAACTAATTCGTCAGACTTATTTTCTACTTGCTGAATATAAAAAGGTGTTTTTATTTTTTGTGCAGTCCAAAGTCGTACTGCCAAATAATCCATTGCATCAATTGGAAATTCTTGTTGCCAGTCAGAATTGGATTGTGTTCGATGATTAATGTATCCTGTCCATCCTGGAAGTGCCGTCAAATGATGTGTAAAAATCTTAATATAGTCTTTTTTAGCATAGTCTTTTAAAAGAATTTCAATTGCTTCATAACTTGTTTTTGGAATATCTTTTAACAAAATTGTTCCTATTTCAGAATCATAAGGGGCTAACAATCTCCATGCATTGTAAAAACCCTCAGTTTTAATGGCATTTCCCATTCTGCAAGTCCTTCATCCATAAAAGCAGCAAGCCATTTCACCATAATTTGATTCAATTTTTTATCTATTTTAACTTCAAAAGAAAGGCTTTTCTTTTCCATCATTTTTAAACAGCTTGCTGGTGTTTCAGAAAATCCATTTTCTTTAAGCAGTGCTACCAAAACAGTACTATCAATATACTCATTTTCCAAAGCTTGACGGTACAAATTAGCTACTGGAAACGCATTTGCACTAAAATACTTTTGAGCTAAACTTACAGCTTCAAGAAAAGATGCTTTTTCGTAACCAGATAGTGGATTAGATGCTACAAAGGTGTATAAAGGCCACGTTTTTCCAATTACCCTAGAGGCTTCTTCAATACTAGTTAAAATGGCTTGATTCATATCTATTTTGATTTATACATTAAAAATGTGTTTTTGTTAGGTTGTGTTACGTTCATCAACTTAACATATAACCATGGAATCTTCTTATACACTCCTAATTTCATGATGAAAAAACCTAAGAGAAAAATAATTCCAAAAATAATTTGAGTCCATGATAAAGGTATAGGCTGATTACTCATTGGCATATTAAACATTAGAACTGTTATACCATTATATAGTAAAGCATAAATACTTATACCGCTGATAAATAATAGTGGTGGCAATATTGTTTTTTGAACTATCGAAAGACTCTTTTCTTTGATGAAATTATAAGTTACTTGTCCTACTGTTATTGCAACCACTAGTGTCAAGAAAATACCACTATCCATAGACATCCCTTTACCTGTCATAATGGCAAAAAGATAAGCTCCAAGTCCTCCAAAAAGAAATACTATTAATAACTGCAAGGGTTTTATTTTTAATTTAATCGGTTTTTCTGGTTTTGTTTGACCCACTTCTTCACCAGAAGACAAAAACAAATACGCTTTATAAAATCCATGTAAAATTAAATGTGCTACTGCTGCATTGAAAAAACCTAAACCACATTGCATAATCATAAAGCCCATTTGAGCTATAGTTGAGCATGCTAATTTTTGTTTTACATTTACTTGAAGTAATTTAGCAAACTGAGCAATAATTGCTGTAAATCCTCCAATAATAAACAAAAAAGTCAAAGTATTTGAAGCAAATAGTACTGTTGAAAAAATAGTCAATAAAATTCCAGCTCCATTAACAAAACCAGCATGCATTAATGCAGAAGCTGGAGTTGGAGCTGTCATTGCAGATAGTAACCATCTATGAAAAGGATAAATAGCAGATTGTAATATTGCAGCTACAATAATGCAAAAAGCTGCAGGTATTACAATATAAAGTGGCAATTCAATAATTTCAATCACCAAACTACTAATCATAAAATTATCAGTATAAATTGACAATATAATTAGCCCTGTAGCCAAGAAAACAGTTCCTGCTAAAAAATATTTTCTTGTAAACTTCAAAGCTTCTTGAGCTTCACCCCATGTTTTATCAATGCCAATTAATTCCGACATCAAAACACCCATAAGCAACCAACTAAGGATAAAAAGCACTATATGGTTTGCAAAAACTAAAAGCATTACCGACAATGTAAAGCTCAAACATAACAACATAAATTTTGATTGAAATTTTGATCCTTTAAGATAATTACTTGCATAACTACTTACAATGGCACTAAAAAAAGTAACAGAGGTCCAAATTAATAATGTAAAACCATTTATTTTAAAGATAGAACCCAAACTCCATTCTGGCATATTAAAAAAATTAAGTGAGAGAATTACAGCATTTAGTATAAATAGAAACCATAATACTGAAGAGACAATTCTTGAAATCATAGATCTCTTGTAAACACTAGTTTCATTTACTTTATTGTGAAACTCATTTGTATTTAAATTTGTTGTAAGATTCATTAGTTAATTTTTGAGATTATTAATTGATTGAATTTCTTAAATACTTTAAAAAAATTAAATCAAAGAATTAATTGTTATTTATAGCAGTTAATTCTAAAATGCCATTCACTTTTATATTAAGTCTATTATTATCAGTCTTATTTATAAAATCAATAGCAATTTCTTTTTCTCTCTCAAGTTCTTTAATACGAGAATCGATATGCTCTGTATTACTATTATGATTACTTTCCCAACTTTGAAGTCTTTGTAATTTGTGAAAATTTATTTTCTCATTAATAAGATTAATAATAACAATTGATGCTTCAGAAGGAGTAAATTCTCCTTTTACAAGTTGAATTTGTTGAGTCTTTTTTTCGAGTTGAACGATTTTTTTGGTTTCCATGTACTATTATTTTAGTTAATAATGATTATATCATCAATTCTAAGTACAAAGATTACATAAATAATTTATTTGTTTTTATTTATATTAAATATAATATACATAAATAATATTTATTAAAAAATAAAAAAACATAACAGTGTAATTTTAGATTACCATTACAAAATAAATCATTTTTCAAAGGTTTTTTTAGTTATTTAGTAGTTATTTTAAAACAAAAAACAGGGAAAAAGTTATACAAATAAAAAAGCCTTTCTATATCTAGAAAGACTTTTTGTCGGGGTGGCAGGATTCGAACCTGCGACCTCCTGCTCCCAAAGCAGGCGCGATAACCGGGCTACGCTACACCCCGTGAATGCGGATGCAAATATACTACTAAAATCCATACACGCAAACAAAAAATAAATATTTTTAACCCTTAAATTAAAAACCTATAATTGAAATCAAATACTTAAATTTGCCAAATAAAATAAAGTAAAATGTTAGTTATTGGAATTGCTGGAGGAACTGGAAGTGGAAAACAACAGTTGTTCACCAAATCATGAATGAACTTCCTGCTACCGAAGTAGGAATAATATCGCAAGACTCATATTATAAAGAGACTCATCATTTAAGCTATGAGGATAGAACAAAAATAAATTTTGATCACCCTAGAGCTATAGATTTTGATTTATTAGTGGCTCATTTAAAAGATTTAAAAGCAGGAAAAACAATAGAACAACCTATATATTCCTTTGTAACTCATGATAGAACAAACGATGTTGTAGTTACACATCCAAGAAAAGTAATGATTGTTGAAGGAATCCTTATACTTTCTAATCCTGAACTTCGTGAAATGTTTGATATCAAAGTATTCGTTCATGCAGATTCTGATGAACGCTTAATTAGAAGACTTAAACGTGACATTGCAGAACGTGGTCGCGACATGGAAGAAGTTTTAAACCGTTATCAAAATACTTTAAAACCTATGCATCAACAGTTTATTGAACCTACAAAAGCTTATGCTGATATTATTATACCAAACGACAAGTACAATACCGTTGCAATAGACGTTGTTAGAGCAGTAATTAAACAGCGAATTAGATAATTTGAAAAAATTAAAGCCATAGTATCACGTTTTAAATTTCTTAAGTTTTTAGGAAATAGATACTTTTTAGTGCTTACTTTTTTCATTATTTGGATGCTATTTCTAGACAATTATTCCTATTTAGAACACCGTGTTTTAAATAAACAAATAGACGAATTAAATGATAATATTAGATATTATAAATCCGAAATAAAACAAGATAGTACAAAAATTAAAAAACTAAAAAATCAAGACCAAATAGAAAAATATGCGCGTGAAAAATATTATATGAAACGTGAAAATGAAGATATTTATATCATAGAATTTGAAGGAGAAAAAAAAGAAGAACAAACCGATTTTTAATATTTAAAGTCAAACCTTTCGCTTTCTTTATATCATTTTCCTGCTGTCCGCGCTACATGCTAGCTCGCTCCCATCAGGACTAGGAACAAACTTTAGGAACTTTTTAAACCATTAAATAAAACCATAATGGAACATAAATTATTTCAAGAATTTCCTCCAGTCTCATCAAAAGAATGGAAACAAAAAATACAATTTGAACTCAAAGGAGCCGATTATAATGAAAAGCTTATTTGGGAAAGTCCAGAAGGAATTAAAGTAAAACCTTTTTACCATAAAGATGAATTCATAAACAATATTTCTGTAAAAACAAACGCTTCTCAATTCAAAATCACACAAAATATTTTTGTTCACGATATCCCAAAATCAAATAAAAAAGCATTAGATAGTTTAAATCGTGGAGCAGAAAATATATATTTCACAATAGAAAATGATACTATTTCTATAACTAAACTAATGCAAAATCTTCCGTTAGAAAAAGTAATATATTTTTTTTATTTACCTTTTCTATCAATCGATTTCGTTAAGCAAATAAATAATTTCATTAGTGCTAAAAAAGCAAACATCAAACTAATAATAGATACTGTTGGACAACTAGTCAAAGAAGGAAATTGGTTTGAAAACCTTGAAAAAGATTTTTCAAACTTAAATACAATTGCTTCAAAAAATTCAGTTTCCTTTTTGGCAATAAAATCAGGAATATATCAAAATGCTGGAGCTAATATGGTGCAACAATTGGCTTATACATTAGCTCATGTAAATGAATATTTCAATAGAATTGATTTGTCAGTTCGAGCGGAGTCGAGAACAACTATAACTATCGAAGTAGCCATTGGAACAAATTATTTTTTCGAAATTGCAAAACTAAGAGCCTTACGCATTCTCTTCAACACATTGGCAAAAGAATACAACCATAATTTTGATTGTCATATTATAGCAACACCTACAAAAAGAAACAAAACAATTTACGATTACAATGTAAATATGCTACGTACAACGACTGAATGCATGAGTGCTATTCTAGGTGGAGCAGATTCCATTGCTAATTTACCTTATGATGCATTGTATCATAAAGACAATGAATTTGGAGATAGAATTGCAAGAAATCAACTATTAGTTTTAAAAAATGAAAGCTATTTCGACAAAGTAAACAATCCTGCTGATGGAACCTATTACATAGAAACACTAACCGAACAATTAGCAGAGAAAGCCTTAACTCTTTTCAAAGATATTGAAGCAAATGGTGGATTTATTACACAATTAATAGAAGGAACTATCCAACGAAAAATAAAAGAAAGCGCAGAAAAAGAACAAGAACTTTTCGATTCAGGAAAGGAAATTTTATTAGGAACTAATAAATATCCTAATAAAAATGATAAAATGAAACACAATTTGGAGTTGTTCCCTTTTGTGAAAACAAATTCTCGCAAAACGTTAATTACTCCTATTATTGAAAAAAGATTAGCTGAAAAATTAGAACAAGAACGATTAGCACAAGAATAAATGATAAAAAAACATCTCATAGTAATACTAACTATTTCCATATTTTTATCTTGCCAGCAAGTAATTGAAAAAGCTGCTGATAAAATAGTTGAAGAAAAGCAAGAATTAATAGGTAACTACCACACTATAAAATCAGAAAATATCAAAATTTTCTTACCACAAGAATTTAAGTATATTCCATCTAAAGAGTACATTAATTACATCAGTAAGTCTAAAGATACTTTTATAATAAATGCTGAGAAAAACCGACTAGAATTGGTAAAAAACTCAGAATAAAAAATATTTTTTTCGAACATTTTCAATCTGCAAGCATTGCTAATTTAGTAACCGACAGATATATTGAATTCAATAATTCAGATGCAAAGTATATGTTACAAATTTTCGATAAAATAATTAGAGATGCTAATCGTCCAGAAACTGAGTTTAATCTAGTAGCTTCACAATTTAAAGGCAATAAAAATCTAAGAATTTTCAAAGCAATTTATAAGATTAACACACCTAAAATTGATATAAATTTCTACAAATACATATATTTTATTAGTTACAATAAGAAAACAGTATTAGTTAATTTAGAAACTCCAGTTTTATTTGATTTTGATCCCTACGTTGAAAAAATAAGGCTATAATTAGCTCAAAAAACAGTTAATTACTATGAGAAAAAACATACAACATTTAAAATTAGAAGTTAGAAGTCAGAAGTTAGAAACTATTGAAAGCGAAAACTTTTTAACAGCTGAAAATATTGAAGTAAAACCAACTTATTCTAAGGAAGATATTGAAAACTTAGAACATCTTTATTTTGCTGCTGGTTTTGCACCTAATCTTCGTGGCCCTTATGCTACAATGTTTGTACAAAGACCTTGGACTATTAGGCAATATGCTGGCTTTTCAACTGCTGAAGAAAGCAATGCCTTTTACAGAAGAAATTTAGCTGCTGGTCAAAAAGGGCTTTCAGTAGCATTTGACTTAGCAACACATAGAGGTTACGATTCAGATCATGAACGCGTTGTGGGCGATGTTGGTAAAGCAGGTGTAGCAATCGATTCAGTGGAAGATATGAAAGTTTTATTTGACCAAATACCACTCGATGAAATGTCAGTTTCCATGACCATGAATGGAGCTGTTTTACCTATTATGGCTTTCTATATTGTTGCTGCCGAAGAACAAGGTGTGGATGCAAAATTGCTTTCTGGAACCATCCAAAATGATATTTTAAAAGAGTTTATGGTTAGAAATACCTATATCTATCCTCCAACTCCTTCCATGAAAATAATTGCTGATATTTTCGAATATACAAGCAAGAATATGCCAAAATTCAATTCGATTTCAATTTCAGGTTACCACATGCAAGAAGCTGGAGCAACTGCCGATATTGAGTTGGCTTACACCTTAGCAGACGGTTTAGAATACATTCGTACAGGTTTAGCAGCTGGAATGGACATTGACACTTTCGCACCTAGATTATCTTTCTTTTGGGCAATTGGCATGAATCATTTTATGGAAATTGCAAAAATGAGAGCTGGAAGAATGCTTTGGGCAAAATTAGTCAAACAATTCAACCCAAAAGACGATAAATCACTTGCTTTACGAACGCATTGTCAAACTTCTGGCTGGAGTTTAACCGAGCAAGACCCTTTTAATAATGTAGCACGAACAGCTATTGAAGCTGCTGCAGCTGCTTTTGGCAGTACACAATCGTTACATACAAACGCTTTAGATGAAGCGATTGCTTTGCCAACCGATTTCTCAGCACGAATTGCTCGAAATACGCAAATTTTCTTGCAAGAAGAAACTAAAATTACCAAAACAGTTGATCCTTGGGCGGGAAGTTATTATGTAGATAGTCTAACTGCCGAAATTGCTGAAAAAGCTTGGGCTTTAATTGAAGAAGTAGAAGCTCTTGGTGGTATGACCAAAGCCATTGAAGCTGGAATTCCAAAACTAAGAATCGAAGAAGCGGCTGCAAGAAAACAAGCGCGTATTGATAGCGGACAAGATATTATTGTTGGAGTTAATAAATACCGTTTAGAAAAAGAAGACCCATTACATATATTAGATGTAGATAATAAAATGGTTCGTAAACAACAAATAGAATTGTTAGCCAAAATAAAAGCTGAAAGAAATACAGAAAAAGTAAAAGCCTCTTTAGCAAAATTAACCGAATGTGCTAAAACAGGAGAAGAAAATTTACTATCTTTAGCCATAGAAGCAGCTCGTGAAAGAGCAACATTAGGAGAAATTAGTGATGCTTTAGAAGAAGTATTTGGAAGATATAAAGCACAAATTAGAAGTTTTAGCGGTGTGTATAGCAAAGAAATAAAAATGACGAAAGCTTTGAAAAAGCCAAACAATTAGCCGATGCTTTTGCCAAGAAAGACGGCCGTCGTCCTCGTATTATGATTGCAAAAATGGGACAAGACGGTCACGATCGTGGAGCGAAAGTAGTCGCAACTGGTTATGCAGATGTAGGTTTTGATGTAGATATTGGTCCGTTATTTCAAACGCCTCAAGAAGCTGCCAAACAAGCTGTAGAAAATGACGTACACATTCTAGGTGTTTCGTCCTTAGCAGCTGGACACAAAACTTTGGTCCCGCAAGTTATTGACGAATTGAAAAATATGGACGTGAAGATATTATGGTCATTGTTGGTGGTGTGATTCCTGCACAAGATTACCAATATTTATTCGATGCTGGTGCCGTAGCAGTTTTTGGTCCTGGCACTAAAATTAGTGAGGCGGCAATTAGTATTTTGCAGGTTTTATTGGAGGATTAGAAAATAATTAACGAAACAACCCTAAAAAAAATATCAAAATTAAATAACAATAACCTCTACAATACCTCAACATAGTCAAATAGATTTGCGACCGCCACAAGCTATTTCTCTGCGAATAACATATTACCAGTCTAAATTTATGATGTAATGTTCCTTTTTTATTAATACTTTTATTTTCTGTATAGTTTTTATATACACAAATTAAGTATTTCCATAAATTAACAGGCTATATTTAGCAATTCTGATTTTTAGTTATAATTGTAGCCATAATGAAAAAAAAATACTTTCTATTCCTGTTTTTAATTAATGTAACACTCACTTTTGGACAATTAGGTTTTTGTGTAGGAAGTAAAGGAGCGCCAGTTTTTAGAGAAAATTTTGGTAGTGGCACTGATTATGGACCGCAGTTAGCAGCAGGAGTTACAAATTATACCTATGCTGCAAGTGGCTTTCCAAATGATGGTCAGTACACCTTAAACTATAGAACAAATCTAATCCCCAACTCCTCAAATTGGCATTTTTCATTAGATCATACACCAGACAACCAACCTGATGGCACAAACGGAAAATCATTAATTGTAAATGCCAGCTTCACCCCTGACCAGTTTTACAGAAGAACTGTTACAGGTTTGTGTAGTAATACTACTTTTGAATTTTCAGCATGGTTACTAAATATTTATAATGCCTCATCAAATGCTTGTCCAGGGACGGAATTCCCATCAATGTGACTTTCGAAATTTGGAATGCTTCTGATACCGTTCTTTTAAAATCAGGAAGTACTGGTAATATTAATGGCAGCACTACTCCTATTTGGACCCAATACGGTTTGGTTTTCACAATGCCTGCAGGACAGTCAGCCGTGATCTTAAAAATGAGGAACAATGGCTCGGGCGGTTGTGGTAATGATTTGGCTATAGATGATATTGCTTTTAGTTCGTGTGGGGATTATTCCACTATTACAAATAATTCAATTACCGGTAATTCAATCACAGTTTGTCCCAATCAAACTATAAGCAATAACACATTGCAAGTCAGCACCTCAGGTTCATCTTCTTATTTTTACCAATGGCAACGAAGTAACGACAACATTACTTACACTGACATTACCGGGCAAAATGCGGCAACATTTATGATGCCTTCGACTGCAGTCACTACTTATTATCGCGTTAAGGTTGCACAAGACATTGCTAATATAAACAATAACTTTTGCTCTAACACTTTCTGATTATTTATAGTGTAATTGTTTCGCCTTTACCCAACGCTCCCATTAGTAATGGAGACCAAAGGGTTTGTACCAATACAACAACTCCATTAAGTGTTTCAGTAAACACAAATGAAACAGTAGACTGGTATGATGCAGCCACCAATGGCAATCTGTTGTTGGCCAATTCCAACACCTATACACCCGCAAGTATTGGAACCTACTATGCAGAAGCAGTGAATAATACTGGCTGCAGAAGCAATACGCGAACTGCTGTTACTTTACTCCCTATGACAACAGCAATGACCGTCGGAAATACAACTATTTGTT
>JAAURU010000039.1 GCA_012032075.1 Flavobacterium sp. | reverse complement strand
AGATTTGGTTCCTATTTTAGTATAGTTTTCTGCTTTTACAATACAACTGCATTGTCAGAATAATTATGTTGATTGGGAAAATCCTAATAATTTTATAAAACATAATTTAAATAACGTTTCTATTTATTCTTATGAAGTTAAAAAAATGGTAACATTAAAAAGATAGTTTACTTCTAAGAAAATATGAATACAATAAGCAAAACGCAACAATAAAAGGTATAAATCATACAATAAGTCATCAAAATCATGGCGGTGGAAGTCACAAAGATTTTTACAATTTTAAATATATATATTTTAATGATAGTTTAGTTATAAATAAAACCGAAGTTCCTATCTCAAAAAACAAATTAAGTAAAGAGGAAATTAAAAATAATTTTACCGTCAAAAATACGAATATGACTCTTTTAATAATATAATCAAAGAGATTTTTTATACAAAAGAAGAAAACATATTCCTTTATAAAAAGACACAATAAATCATTTTAAAACTATAAATAATCCTAAAATAATTGAATATGAATATGATTCAAAAAATAGAAAAATTAAGGGATTTATTTAACCGATAGCACTGAATATTTCACAAGATTTGATATAAAATCTGAATTTAAAACATCTAAAAGTTGTGTGTATTGTCAAGAAAAATATTTGGCTCAAGAATGGAAATATGAGAATGATAAACTTATAGAATTAATAACTTACACATATAAAAAAGGAAAACATACAAAAAAGAATTATTATTATGATGGAAATTTGAATCTTATAAAACAGATTGATTCTACTGGTTGGTATTTTTCTAACGGAAAACTATTTTTAGACTCTACAACAGAAATAACATATAATGATAATGGAAAAAATGTTATAATAATGTATAATAGAGACAAACCTTTTTCGAACCATTATTACAAAAAAAATATAGCTTACAATAACAATAATCAAATTATTAAAAGAGAAGAGAATTCAGATAATCAAATAGATATTCATGAATTTGTCTATGAAAATTCAAATCTTAAATTTCAAAAAATAAAATACGGTAATAATGATGATATTAAATTTGAATACTCTTATAATGAAAAAGGATTAATAAAAGAACAAAAACATTTTATTAAAAATCTTTTGGTTGAAATTGAACGCTATTATTATAATTAAAACATGAACTTAGAACAACTAAAATACCCAATTGGCCAATTCAACTGTCCAGAAGAAATTACAGAAGATATTTTGCATTCATGGATTTCAGAAATTCAGCATTTTCCTGAATATGTAGTAGCGGTTACTAATGAACTTTCCAAAGAAAAATTACAGTGGCCGTATCGTCCTTATGGTTGGAATATTAAACAAGTAGTACATCATTGTGCTGATAGTCACATGAATGCTTTTATTCGATTTAAGTTGGCACTCACAGAAGAAAACCCAACTATAAAACCTTATGCAGAAGAACTTTGGGCTGAAATGATTGATGGAACCGACGATGATATTTCTTATTCCTTATTGATTTTAAAAGGCTTGCATCACCGATGGCATTTGGTGTTACTAAATATGGATGAAAAAGATTGGGAAAAAACCTATTATCATCCTGAAAGTAAGCTATCTTTTACTTTAAAAAGTGTAGCCGGACTTTATGCTTGGCATTGCAAACATCATTTGGCACACATTAAACAAGCTTTGCAGTATAATGGTAAATTTGAAGTTGAATAATAGAAACCTTTGTCAAAGTTTTGAACTTTGACAAAGGTGCAAAAGATTAAAACAAGTTTAAATAATGAAAGACATAGAATTACTGACTGAAAGAACAAAACTGCGATTAATTCAATTGTTCGATTTAGATTTCATTCACCAATTGCATTCTTTACCTGAAACCGATGAATATAATGCATTAGGAATTCCAAAAAATAGTGAAGAAACAAAAGCAATTATTTTACCTTGGATTGAAGAGAATCAACGAACTGAAATAGTAAATTATACTTTTATAATTGAACAACAAAATGATAATAAAAGTATTGGTTTATTTGGAATAAAAGTGGGAAATAAAAAATACAAAAGAGCAGAGGTTTGGTATAAAATTCATTCAGCTTTTTGGAATAAAGGATTTGCTACTGAAGTTTTAGACAATGTTCTAACTTTTTGTTTTGACGAATTGAAATTACACCGAGTTCAAGCTGGTTGTGCTGTTGGAAATATTGGTTCGATTAAGGTTTTAGAAAAAGTTGGAATGACAAGAGAAGGAAGAGGAAGACAGATTTTACCACTAAAATCAGGTTGGTCAGATAATTTTGAATATGCTATTTTAGAAAGCGATAGAAGAAAGAATAAAATTTTAAAACCTTTGTCAAAGTTACAAAACTTTGAACAAAGGTAAAATATGACAATAAAACGGAATGAGATTCCTTCGTTCCTCGCAATGAATAGATTATGAGTAAAAACTGTTTAGAATGTAACGAAAAAATTATAGGAAGAGAAGATAAAAAATTCTGTTCTGATGGATGTAGGAATGCCTATAACAACAAAATGAACAAAGATCAAAATAATTTGATGCGTAATGTGAACAATAAATTGCGTAAAAATTATCGAATTCTTTGTGAATTAAATCCAGATGAAAAAACCAAAACCACACGAACAAAACTCGTAAGCAAAGGATTTGACTTCGACTTTTTTACTTCTATTTACCAAACCAAAACAGGAAACACCTATTACTTTTTATACGATCAAGGATATATGGCTATTGAAAATGATGGCTTTGTGTTGGTGAAAAGGATAGTTAGTTTAAGAGAAAAGATGAAAGAGAAAAGAGAAAAGATTTCTTTTAAAGAACCCATTCCCGTTTCAAAATTTCGATTTTGGGCAGGTTTAGTAGTAAGTATTTTACTTAGTTTTTCTTTGTACCATTTTTTGTTTTGGTTAGAGATTTGCTTCGTTTATTCACTTTTAGTGAACATTTCAATTATTTGGAATTTTCTCAAAACGAACTTCTTTTTTACAATTTATTCTATGCTTTTTTAGCTTTAATTATTGGACAAAGTTTTTTTCTAAAAATAGTTTTTGATACCAATAAGAAATTTAGAGAAAAACTTATTCAATTCTACCGAAAAAAAGTAGTTCACAACCAAAATATACTGATTTGGTTCTTTCTATTTTGTTTTATAAAATTAGCTGTGTTCTACGGAATTATGAATATGAGTACTTTATTCTGGTATCGTTCTAATTTTTCAATCTTTGAGCATCTCAATTTTAGTGAAGAATATCCTTATTTATTTGTGTTATTTATTTTAGTCTTGTTTTTGCAATCTTGGCAAAATTTAGGATTAACAATTAGGAATTATTTTAAACACTTAATCACTTCTTTTGCTTTAATTACAGTTTTGTCCTTTGGTTTTACCAAAATTAATATAGTCGATTTTGAAACCTATTTTAAGAAACAACATGGTGAAAATTTGTATATTAAAGAAAATATCGAGTTACCTAATATTACTTCTACTGAAACTCTTCATTCACTAAACAAAAGATTACAACTATATGCTTCTAAAAAAGGAGAAATATACTTTTATGAAAAAAAATAAATTTTAGCGAACTAAGTGCAATATTAGTAGAGTTTAGTAATGAAGAATATTATTTTGAAAATTTCAATTCCTTTGTACAACTTAATATTGATAAGAATATTTCTATAAAACATTTATATAAATTAAAAAAAATTATTACTACATACTCCGATTTTAAAATTGCATATAGCGCTTATCCTGAAAATCTCGAGTTTCCAAAAACATACTATCAAGACAATCCTGAGGGTGTTTTTGAAGGGAGAAAAGTTACGTCTTTTGAAAATGAAATTATGGTTCAATTAACCAAAGAAAATGAAATTTTAATAAATAACAGTCCTAATAATTGTAATGAAATAACAAAAAATATAGCATTAAATATTTTAAAAGATAAGCATTATACATTAGTAGTAAAACTTAAAGAAGGTGCTGTTTTTTCAGATTATATAAACGTTTTATCTTATACTCGAGCAGGTTATTTAAAGGCTTGCAAAATAGTTGCTGGAGAAAAAATAAAGATGATTATACTTTATATAATAATCCAGAATCAATTTTGCCATTTAATATTACATACATCTACGAGTTTGAAACCGATAATTTATTAAAATTACCTCCTAAACGATCAGAAGATGAATAAACAAATTTCCATATTAGGTTGTGGTTGGTTAGGATTGCCTTTAGCCAAAGCATTAATTGAAAAGGGGTTTTCGATTAAAGGCTCCACAACTTCTGAAAATAAACTTTCAATATTGGAGGAAAATACAATCGAGCCGTTTTTGATTAATTTGTTAGAAGATAAAATTGAAGGAAATATCCAAGGTTTTTTAAACAAATCAGAAATTTTAATTATCGATATTCCTCCTGGATTGAGAGGAGAAAAAAAGCATCTCGACTCCGCTCGATGTGACAAAATAAAAGTGTTTGTTGAAAAAATGAAAACATTGGCTACCCAAATAGAAAAATCAGAAATTAAAAAAGTTCTCTTTGTAAGTTCGACTTCTGTTTATAGTGATGTGTTTCCAATTGAGGAATTTACAGAAGAAACTCCAACAAATCCTGATACTGAAAGTGGTAAACAATTAGTTGAAGTTGAAGAATTATTATTGGGTAACCCAAATTTTAATACTATAATTCTACGTTTTGGTGGTTTAATTGGTGAAGATAGACATCCTATAAAATATTTAGCTGGAAAAGAAAATGTGGATAATCCTGATGGTTTTATAAATTTTATTCATCAAGAAGATTGTATTGGGATTATTAAAGCAATTATTGAAAAAGGACTTCGACAGGCTCAGTATGACAGTGTAAATAATGAGGAAATATTGAAACGAGTTCAGAATGACAAAGGACTTCGACAAGCTCAGTCTGACAATAGGGTAAAAAATGAGATACTGAAACAAGTTCAGCATGAGAATCAAATTTTTAATGCGGTTGCACCTCAACATCCAACAAGAGAGGAATATTATCACAAAAAAGCAAGAATTATGAATTTGGCTTTACCTATCTTTGCTAAAGATACTGTTTCAAAAGGCAAAATTATTTCTAGTGCTAAAATAGAAAAGCTTTTGGGATATACTTTTAAAAAAGAAATTTAGTTCATGGCTTATTTTAGTGTTTTTCACGACTATATAAAACAAAAGAAGAAAGCTATTGGTTTGCCTTTTATTGCTTTGTGTTGGATTAGTTTTTTTTGGGGAACTACTTGGATTGCTTCAAAAGAAGGTGTTAAACAAATGCCAGCAATGCAATTGGTTGTATTAAGACAGTTTTTGGTGGCATTTTATATTTAGCTTATTTTTATATAAAAGAACGCCTTGGCCAACGCAAAGACAATGGAGAAACATCTTAGTGTTAAGTATTTTAAATTTTATGCTAAGTAATGGGTTAAGCACTTGGGGTGTGAAATACATTTCGAGTGGTTTAGGAGCTATTATTGGTTCTATTTTCCCACTTTGGATTGTTATTATCAGTTTTTTTAGAGGTGAAAAAGTGTCATGGAAAGCCGTTTTAGGATTAGTAATATGTTTTTCTGGAATTTGTGTTATTTTTTACGACTACTTACATGATTTTCTAAAACCCGAATTTCGTTTTGGAATTATGCTTTCGATAATCGCTACATTTACATGGGCTTTATCATCTATTTATATTAGAGAAAATAAAACTAATTTCAATCCATATTTTAGTTTAGGACTGCAAATGTTGATTTCTTGTGTGGCTATTTTTAGTGTAATTCAAACTACTGGAGAAACCGTTCCATTATCTGAAATTCCAGCAATTTCTTGGTGGTCGATTGCTTATTTAGTGGTGTTTGGCTCTGTATTAACTTTTATTGCTTTTATATATGCTTTGGAAAACTTACCTAAAGAAGTGAGTAGTTTGTATGCCTACATTAACCCTATGGTGGCTTTGTTTTTTGGATATATCTTATTCAACGAGCCTCTAACAGTTTCCATCGCTATTGGAGGATTAGTTACACTTATAGGTTTGTTTTTAGTTAATAAAGCGATTAAAAAAGCATAAATTTAAAACACAAATTCCACAAATTTGCACAAATTAATCTGTGAGAATTAGTGGAATTTGTGTTGAAATAAAAAGCAAAAAAAACACTCAAATCATTAATTTAAGTGTTTATTTTCTCGACTCAGTAAGAAATGACACAATTAATTTTGTTCTACCAAATTTTAACTCTGTTTTCAGGAGCAATATACATTCCGTCTCCTTCTTTTACTCCAAAAGCTTGGTAAAAGAGTCAACATTTTGTAAAGGTACATAAGCTCTATACATTCCTGGTGAGTGTGGATCGGTTTTTACTTGGTTTTTTATGGCTTCGTCACGCATTTTACTTCTCCAAATCGTTGACCATGAAATAAAGAAACGTTGTTCTGGTGTGTAACCGTCTATTAAACCTGGATTACCATTTCTTTTAAATAAATTTGTAAACCATCATAAGCTACATTTACTCCTCCTAAATCTCCAATGTTTTCTCCCAATGTAAATTTACCATCTACATAAATGCCTGGTAAAGGTTGTAAAGCAGAATATTGATCGGCTAAAGCATCTCCTAGAGAGGTAAACTGTTTTAAATCTTCATCAGACCACCAGTTTACTAAGTTTCCATCTGCATTGTACCTTGATCCTGAATCGTCAAAACCATGTGAAATTTCGTGACCAATAACAGCTCCAATTCCTCCATAATTTACAGCTTCATCTGCTTTATAATCGTAAAAAGGCGGTTGTAAGATAGCTGCAGGAAATACAATTTCGTTATAAGAAGGATTAAAATAAGCATTTACGGTTTGTGGAGACATTCCCCATTCTTCTTTGTCCACTGGTTTTCCAAGTTTTTCTAAATTATCCATATGTCTCCATCTAGCGTACTGTCTTGAATTTTCAAAGTAAGTTCCTTCATTTTTAGGATCGGTAATAGCTAATTTTGAATAATCTTCCCAAACGTCAGGATAGCCAATTTTTACTCTTGATTTTTTTAATTTCAATTTAGCATTTTCTTTAGTTGCTTTAGTCATCCATGGTAAGTTATCGATTCTATTTTCAAAAGCTTTGAATACATTGGCAATCATAGCTTGTGCTTTGGCTTTAGCTTCTGGTGGAAATTTTTTAGCTACGTATAATTTCCCTAAGGCTTCTCCAAGTCTTCTATTTACAACTTGTAATGCTCTTTCATCTGCTGGTCTTTGCTTCACAGCTCCAGTTAAGGTTTTACCATAAAACTCGAAATTAGCATTTTCAATATCGGTACTTAATTCATCTGAAGCACCTCTTAAAAGCGTCCATTTCATATAAGCTTTCCAAGCATCTAAGTCGTTTTCTTTAAAAATAGTTTCCAAAGTGGCCATGTATTTTGGTTGGGAAACAATTAAAGAATCAATTTTGGTATTCCAATACCTTTTAAATACTCATTCCAATTTACGGTTGGTGTAATTTTCTCTAAATCGGCAATTGTCATTGGATTATAACTTTTTCTTCTGTCTCTTCTTTCTACTCTATCAAAAGTAGCTGTTGACATTTTGGTTTCCAAAGCCAATATTTTTTTTGCATTTACTTTAGCTTTAGCTTCATCATCTCCAATAAACTGAAGCATTTTAGCAACATGTAGTTCATATTTTTCTCTTTTCTCTTTGTTGTCTGGAGCATCTGAAACATAGTAGTCTCTATCAGGTAAACCTAAACTTCCTGTTCCAATATATACTACATTTCGAGTACTGTTTTTAGCATCAGTTCCAATGTAACTTCCAAAAAAACCTAAACCAGCTTCTGGTTCCATTTCAGTTACTAAAGCTACTACTTCTTTAGCATTTTCACCTTATTTATTTTATCTAAATAAGGTTTTAAAGGAGTGCTACCTTGTTTATTTCTAGTAACTGTATCTAAAACAGTTTTATATAAACTTAGTGCTTTCCCTTGATCAGATTTTGGATCGATAGATTTATCTTTCAAAGCATCTTTTAAGATAATCATGACATCTTCGTCTGTTTTTTTACGAAGTTCATCAAAACTTCCCCAACGTGTTCTATCAGCTGGAATTTCAGTTTTATCTAACCATTGACCGTTTACAAATCGGAAGAAATTATCGGCCGGATCTACAGATTTGTCCATAAAATTGGTATTGATACCAACATTTGCAGTTTCTTTTTTAACCTCAACTGTTTTTTCTCCTGTTTTACACGAATTAAACATTGAAGCCAAAAAAAGGAAACCTAAGCTTCCTTTTAAAATATAATTTTTCATTGTTAGTTGTTTTAAAAAGACTTATTTACAAATATACTTTATTTGCATTAGCTCTTTAAATATCAGGTTATTCTTTAACAATTCTTTTAGAAATTATTCCGTTAACTGAATTAATCGTAATAAAATAGATTCCTTTTGACGCTTCCGTTAAATCAATAGTTGTCTTATTATTGCTCACTATAAGATCTTTTTTAGAAAGAATTACTTTGCCAGAAATATCATAAACAGTTATTGAAATCGGTTCAACATTTCCTAATGAAAGCGTATAGATTCCTGTAGAAGGGTTTGGATAAATAGATACATTATTTAATTCAAAATTTTGATTAGATAAGGTAGTTCCAGAAATTAAAAAATTGTCAATAATTGCTCCAGTACTATTTACCGATTCATCTGAATGAAAAACAATTCTAAAAATAACATTTGCCTGAGTATTTAAAAAGTTTAATGGATAAGTATACGTTGATACATTGGTATTAGAACCCGTCCATTGAGCTCCAGGACAATTATTACAATCATTTCCTGATGTTTGAGGAGTTCTGCTACTGTTATACCAATTTGGTGCACTTACTCCTAACACATTCCAATTTGAGCCAAAATCTGTAGAATATTCAACATAAATAATATCCCAATTTAATTCTAAATCAAATTTAAAAGAAAAGCTAATTTCTGGATTTGTTACATTAGTTAAATTATAACATTGAGAAATTAAATAGGATTTTATATTATTAGGATAGTTACCAGATAAATTGGTTGTATAAACTGTATCCCCAGCACTATCCATGTTTGAACCATCAGCTCTTATTCCTCTTTGCCATTGAGAAGAAGAATTACCTTCATTATAAGACAATAATTCATCACTAGTATTTGTAAATGTATTAATTACACCCACTGTTCCAGCATCATTAATATTAAAAATAGTATTTCCACTATTATTATCTGGAAATGCATCATTTGTTGTTGTTGTTGTAACACTAATGTTGTGTTGTCCTCTTGCTAATGTAGCAGTTGGTAATGTAACTACAGTTGAAGAATTAGGAGCTAAATTCCCATTCCAAGTGAAATTATATGGAGTAGAATCAATACTATAATTTATAGTAGCTGAAGTAATTACATTTGAACCATTATTATTAATTTCAACTTCTGGACTTACATTCGAACCACAATTAACTCCGTTTGTTGGTTTTTGAATTTGAACAAGTTTGATGTCATTGGCTGGAACTTGAATAGGAATATCTGTTTGCCAAATACCTCTTCCGTATGTTGCTGCTATGAGTTTTCCATCAGCTAAATTAATTTCTAAATCTCTTACAGATACATTAGGTAAATTTGTATCAAAAGGTTCCCAAGACGACATTGAATCGTCTCTATAATAAACTCCTAAACTAGTACCAACATACAATGGGTTATTAGTGTTTTGTGCTTGATGCACAATTATATTTTTACCGATATTTGGAATACCTGTAGTGATATCTGTAAAACTACTTCCACCATTTGTAGATTTTAATACTTGCCCAGATGTTCCTGAAGTGGTTAAATAAACTATATTACTATCATAAGAATGACATTCAATAGATGTAATTGTTCCTGGTGAATTATAAATAAGCACAAAATCTAAACCTCTATTTGTACTTTTATATAATCCAGAACCATTTGATACATACATTATATCATCATTTATGGGATTCACTTCTATATATTCAATATTTCCAGATCCAATTGTTCCAGAACTTTGTTGCACCCAGCTTCCATTTATTAATCTATATAATCTTTCATAAGCTGAAAATAATTCTCCTGAATTATTCATTTTTAAAGGAGTAATCCAGTTCCCTCCATCATCATTAGTTCCTGTTTCGGCAGCAGGTGCAGAAACTGAAATAGAACGTGAATTTCCTGCATTTGAAGAACCATATAAACTTCCTCCATACTGTATAAAACCATAATATAAATTTTGATTATTTGGATCGATTGCTGCATCCATTCCATCAGCTCCATAATAGTTTTTCCATATTCCACCACTGTATGCATGACCTCCATTATCTTGTAAACCTCCTGTTATATTTCCTGAAGATTGTTTAGATACAGATACTCTATAAAATTGACTAATTTGAGCAGTTGCTGTTAAATCTGAAAAATTTGTTCCGTTATTGGTTGACTTGTAAACACCTCCATCACTCCCGCAAAACAAAACACCATTACTATAACCCAGATAATGAATATCAGCATGTGTGTATCCAGCTCCAGTTGGAGCATTCCAACTAGTTCCTTTTGTAAAAGAAGTTCCTCCGTTTGTAGATTTCCAAACATTTAAACAACCAGTAAAAATTAATTCAGGATTAGTATCAGAAACTGCTAATGCTAAATCATATCCTGCTTGATTAGATTCTAATACATTTGTTGTGCTATTTCTTGTAGTAAAACTATCACCACTATCTGTAGATCTATAAACACCTTGAAAACCATTATTTGTAGAAATAGAATTTGAATGACTTAAAACATATACATAATTTGAATTAGCTGGTGTAACGTCTAATAATAATCTACTTGATGTTACAGGTAAACCTATATTTATAGAAATAAAACTAGAACCTGTATTTGTCGATTTGTAAAACGTATTAGTAGTAGTTCCATAAACTATAGAAGGATCATTCGGTTTAAAACGAATAGCTCCTCTTGAAAAATTTCCAGTTTGAACAACAGACCAATTAACACCTGCATTTGTAGTTTTATACAAACCGCTACTTGTAGCACAAAATAAAATTTGATTATTCGTAGGGTGCATAATTATATCTCCTGCTCTTGAACCAGTACCTGTAAAAGTTAGTCCAGTTGTATTCCAAGTTAAACCTCCATCTATAGATTTCATAACTCCTACAGAATAGGTATCTCCTCCATCTTTATCTCCAGTAGCTATATAAATAACATTTGAATTTGTATAATCTACTGCAATCCCAGAAACCCCAATCTGTGGTAAATCATCTGACAATGGTGTCCAATTAACTCCTGCATCTACTGACTTCCAAATTCCACCAGCTGGAGAACCTATATAGAGTGTATTTGAATTAGTTGGATCTTGATAAACTATATTAACTCTTCCTTGACCAGATGACCATGAGCCAGAATTTATATGTGTAAAAGGACCAACAGCTTGCCAATTACTTGGTGGTAAAGCAAAAGAAGAATTTCTAGATAATTTTGCATTTCTTTTTTTATTCCAAGCATCATTCATTTCTTGAGGAGAAATTAAATAACCATTTTCATTTTCTAAAGATCTCCAATGATATTCCCATCTCATGAATGGTTTATGACCAGAACCTTTAACATTTTTATCTCTTGTTGTCCAATATTCATTGAATAATTCAACTTCTTCATCGATAGTCATATCTCCTTTTTTAGCATTAGGATTATTTTCAATCCATGGAGCTGAAGAATTATATTGTGCATAACCTAATGAGGTTAAAATTAATAATAAAAAGTACGCTTTTTCATAATTTTTGATTTAATCTTTAGTCTATAGTTTGTTTGGTAATTAACATAAATATTATATTCAAATAATTATTTAGTTATATTTATTAAATAGTTGTTACATTAATCCACAAATATATATTTTTTCATTCATAAAAAATAATGTTTTATTATCGTTTTACAATGTTATATTATTTAAGAAATACAACTTAATAAACTAATCATTAAAAGTTATATGGAAATAAGTTATATTATATTTAACTTTGAAAAGGTTTAAAATTTAAAATTGGAAGCTATCATGAATCTACAAAAAAAAAGCTATTTAGGTTTTATTATATTATTTAGTGTGATTTCAATACTAATTTTTATTGGGATATATACTTTATTAAAACCTCAAAAACAGCTAAAAATATATTCTCCAAGAGATGTAAATCCAGAATTAGTAGATTCGACTGTGCAACATATTGGTTACAACCACAAAATAGCCGATTTTTCCTTTACAAATCAAAATGGAAAAACTATTACACAAGAGGATTATAGAGATAAAATTTATGTAGCTGATTTCTTTTTCACAACTTGTCCTTCTATTTGTCCAAAAATGACAGATAATATGGTTTGGCTTCAAGAAAAAATCAAAAAGAATCAAAAAGTAATGCTATTATCTCATTCAGTAACTCCAGATATTGACGATGTTTCGGTTTTAAAAGCATATGCTAAAGAAAAAGGTGTTATTGATGAAAAATGGAATTTGGTAACAGGAAATAAAAAAGATATTTATTATATCGCAAGAAAATCTTATTTGGCTGTTAAAACTGGTCGTCCAGAAGAATTTTATGATATGGTTCACACTGAAAATTTTGTTTTAGTAGACCAAAAAAGAAGAATCCGCGGTTTTTATGACGGAACAAATCTCGAAGAAGTAAAAAAACTGTATGAAGATATTCTTTTTCTTTGCGAATAAGAATTCTTAAATTTTACCGAAAATAGCCAAACTATTCCTAATTATTAGCTACCTTTGTATTTTAATTCAATCTAAATAAGCTTGGAAAAATTAGTTTCAGATTTAAAAATAGGTGAAAAAGGATTTATTAGTGAAATTAATATTGATGAAATTCCTTTAAAACTGTTAGAAATGGGTTGTTTACCTGGTAATTTTATTGAATTAATACAAATTGCGCCTTTAGGTGATCCTTACTATTTTAACATTAACGATAGTCATGTTGCCATTCGTAAAGAAACAGCAAAAGAAATTATCGTAACCGTTTAATTGCTATTAATTAATGCCAAAATCTACTATAAAAGTTGCTTTAATAGGAAATCCAAATGTGGGCAAAACTTCCGTTTTTAATCAATTAACTGGTTTAAACCAACAAGTAGGTAACTATCCTGGTATTACGGTTGAAAAAAAACAAGGAAGTTGCAAATTATCTCCTACTGTAAAAGCAAAAATTATAGATTTACCAGGAACCTATAGTTTAAATGCTAGTTCGATTGATGAAAACGTAGTCATTGAGTTATTATTAAATAAAAAAGATGAAGACTTTCCAGATGTTGCTGTTGTAGTAACCGAAGTTGAAAATTTAAAACGAAATTTACTCCTTTTCACACAAATAAAAGATTTAGAAATTCCTACCATATTAGTCATTAATATGGCTGATAGAATGCAACTTAAAGGAATTGAACTTGATATTCCGTTTTTAGAAAAAGAATTAAAAACAAAAATTGCGTTAGTAAGTTCTAGAAAAAAAACAGGTATTGATAATCTTAAAACTTTACTTTTAAATTATGAATCTTTATCTACTGAACCTTGTTTAAATGCATCTGTTATTGATCCAGATTATTTTAATAATCTAAGACGGGCTTTCCCTAATCAATTAGTTTATAAACTTTGGTTAGTAATTACTCAAGATGTAAATTTTTTAAATTTGGAACGAAAATGAAATCAAAAGTTCATTTACTAAATCGCATTCTGATTTAAAACGTTTTACAACAAAAAGAAACTATAAAAAGGTTACC
>JAAURU010000038.1 GCA_012032075.1 Flavobacterium sp. | reverse complement strand
GACAGCTAGACATTTGTGGAATTGCTTGTTTTAAAAAACTTTTACTTTCAACTTAGTATTTCCAACTTCGTATTTCGTACCTCGTACCTTGTACCTCGTACTTCGTTCTTTCCTAAACCGTATCTATAAACGTCTTTTCAGTTTTATTAAAAATTAACAATCCGAAGAAAAAGACAACTATTGTAACGGCAACTGTATAAAGTAACCCATTTACTGAAATATTTCCTTCATTAAGCAATAAATATCGTGATGTTTCTACAATGTAAGCTAACGGATTGTATTCTATTAACCAACCAAATTTAGGTAGTTTTTCTTTTATCAATGCCATAGGATACATAACTGCAGAAACATACATTAACAATTGTACTCCAAAACCTATCAAAAAACTTAAATCTCTATATTTTGTAACTAAGGATGAGATTATCATTCCAAGACCTAAACCAAGTATTCCCATTAGCAATACCAAAAAAGGAAAAACAATAGTACATAAGATATTGAACTCTCCATTCCATTCATTGCATAATAAATATAAAATCCAATAAAAATTAAAAACTGTATGCCTAATTTAACCAAATTAGTAATTACAATCGACAAAGGCATAATAATTCTAGGAAAATATACTTTCCCAAAAATAGCAGCATTTTTTTTAAAAGTATCTGATGTTTCTGTTAAACATGTAGTAAAATAATTCCAAACAATAATTCCAGATAAATTAAAAAGAAAAGGTGGAATTCCTCCAGTTTGAATATCAGCAATTGTATTGAAAATGATTGTAAATATAACAGATGTAAACAATGGCTGAATTAAATACCATAAAGGTCCTAATATTGTTTGTTTATAAACCGTTACTATATCTCTTTTTACGAATAATAACAATAAATCTCTATATTGCCATATTTCTTTTAAATTAAGCGAAAAGAAATTGTTTTTAGGTTTTATTTCAAACAACCATTTTTCCTCAATATGTTCTATTTCATTCATAGATTGGGTTTATTCTTTAGAATTGTTTCAAAAATAAACTTTTTTAGAAAGGTAACAAACAATTTATAGGTTTACTTGAAAACTAGTGTAATTATTTTAAGAATAGCTGTACTTTTGCAAAAAACAAAATCATGTTTTCCTTATTCAAATCTAAGCCAAAATTATTCGAACTTATTCCAGATAGTTATGTGGATATCCATTCTCATGTATTACCAGGAATCGATGATGGTGCCAAAATAATGGAAGACACTCGTTTTTTACTAAATGAAATGCTAGATTTTGGTTTTACCAAGGTGATTACTACTCCTCATACTATGAAAAATATTTGGGATAATTCTACAACAACTATTT
The DNA here is from genome assembly GCA_012032075.1 of Flavobacterium sp. GTDB lineage: Bacteria > Bacteroidota > Bacteroidia > Flavobacteriales > Flavobacteriaceae > Flavobacterium. The sequence goes on along the minus strand of JAAURU010000038.1, from coordinate 12,494 downwards.
TAGAATCTAAAGCTAAAGTAGAAAAAGAATTACCTGTTGAAAGCAATAGATTACAACTTTCTTGCGCTTCTGAATATTTTTTAGATGCTGATTTTATAAAACTATTTGAGCATGAACCTTTGTTATGTTTAAAAGACAACTATGTTTTAGTTGAAATGTCTTACTTAAATCCTCCTCTTCAATTGTATGGTATTCTTTTTGAATTACAGCTTAAAGGTTACAAACCTGTTTTGGCACATCCAGAACGATATTTTTTTTTCATTCCAATTTCAGCGAGTATGATAGATTAAAAAAAGCAGGTTGTTTATTTCAAATGAATTTGCTTTCTAGTGTAGGTTATTACGGAAAATATGTTAGCAATATTGCCGAAAAACTATTGGCAAAAGAAATGATTGATTTTGTAGGTTCTGATATTCACCATAAAAATCATATTTTTTCTTTTAAGGATAAAATCATAATAAAATCTATAGATAAATTTGAAGCTGTAATTACTAATAATTCATTTTTGGATAAATATAATCTTAACAATAAATAGGAAGCTGTCCAAAAAGTAATGATTTTTGTCAATATGAACTTGTTTCAGATTCTAAATTAAACTAATAATCAACATTTTAAGATGCTGAAATGAATTCAGCATGACGATTTCTGTTTGCCAAAGCTAAGACTACTTATAAAAATTTGTACCAAGGTTTTCTTTCAGTAACTTGTTCGTAACCATAACCGTAACCATAACCATAACCATTTTTTACATCTGTATCATTTAGTAATATAGACATATTAGGTAGTTTATTTTCTTTGTATAATTTTTCTGGAAGTTCAAGCATTCTTTTGTCTAAAAAATTAGCTCTTGCCACATAAACAAAAGCATTGGCATATTTTGCAATTATCAAAGTATCGGTTACTAAACTTACTGGAGCAGTATCTACAATTATATAATCGTATTCTTTTTTTAGTTGGGCAAACATTTCTCTCACTTTATCGCTCATTAATAATTCAGCTGGATTTGGAGGAATAATTCCTGCTGTAAGTACATGCAAATTTTTAAACCCTTCAATTTTTACAATATAGTCTTGAATAGCTTTTGAGTTTTTTGAAGACAAATAATTGGTAACACCATTAACAGGTATATCTAAATACTCTTCTAATTTTGGATTACGAATATCTAAACCAACTAGTAATACTTTTTTTCTGAAAGTGCAATTGTTGAGGCTAAATTTACCGAAATAAATGTTTTTCCTTCTTTTGGATAAGTTGATGTTAAAAAAATAGTTTTCGCTTCATCATCTGGAACATTTGTCAATAAAAATTCGAGATTTGTTCTTACAATACGAATCGCTTCTGCTGTACTTGTTCTGCTTGTACTATCAATGATTAATTGTCCAGTTTCTAGTTTTGGTATTTCACCAAGAAATGGTAAAGTTGTATTGTTTTCTAAGTCTTTTCTCGTTTTAATTTTGGTATCAAACAAATAAACCAAATACAATATTCCAAAAGGGATAATTAAACCTACTAACAAAGCTCCTAAATAAATTATCTTTCTATTAGGTGAAATAGGTGTTTTTGAAGCTTTAGCAGCATCAATTACTTTTGCATTAGGAGCAGTAACAGCAAGTGAAATAGCTGTTTCTTCCCTTTTTTGCAAAAGGTACAAATACAATGATTCTTTTATACCTTGTTTTCTATCTATATCTCTAGAACTTCTTTCCTGTGAAGGAATTTGTGATAATTTTCCACTTAAAACTGTTATTTTGTCTTGCGATATTATTTTTTTGATAACTAAAGCAGACTTTAACTGATTCAAACTTGAATTTATACTTCCTTTTAAAGCGTTTATTTTGGCATCTAAATTTTGTACCAATGTATTTTTTGAACCAGCAGTTTTTAAAAGTTTATTCTTTTCTAAAACCATTTGGTTGTATTCGGCAATTAAACCAGAAGCACCTTGATCTTGAGTAATAATATTTGCTGGAATAAGTTCCTCTGTTGGATGAATTCACATAATTCATCATGGTTTCAACCACTTTGAGTTGGGTTGCATTTTCAATTTGCATTCTCTCAAAATCACTAGAATTTTCTAGATATAAACCAGCTTCTGAAACAACATCGGTAATTTGATTGGTCTTCTTAATGATTCTTTGTCTTTTTCTACATCTTGTAATTCTTCTGAAATTATGGTAAGACGTTCTTCAATAAACTTAGAAGTGTTTTCTGAAATATATTTTTTATCTTCAATAGCATCTTTATTGTAATTTTCAACTAAAGTATTTAAAAAATCTTCTGCTTTTTCTTTTACAGGATCAACTATACTTAATTCAATAACACTTGTATTTTTACTTAAAGTTGCAACATTTAATCTATTTTTATAACCCTCTGTTACTTGACTTACAGGATTAATTTGAATGCCAATGTTATAGTCTTGTTTAACAAATTCTGGTTTATTAATTAATACTACTAATGAAGCTTCGTCTATTTTAAAATTTTCTCCATATTTAAAATTGCCAATTTTAGCATTAGAAGCATCAAATATGTTAAATGTAGTTGCAGAAGCTTTTTCAACTCTATAAAAATGACTCTTTGAAGCATAATTTTCTGAACTTAATACAATCATTTCACAGGAGAATTTTCATATAATTCTTCCCATTTTACTCTTCCTTGACTAAGATATGAGATATTTAATTCTAAGTCTTTAATGGTCGATTCAATTAATGTGCGCGATTTAACAACTTCAATTTCATTATCTACATTACTTTTCATGTTACCCATCATACCTAAATCGGAAAAAGCAGAAAGTTCTGAAGCCATATTTCCTTTTCTATCGTCTTTCACTAATATTGTAGCAACTGCTTTATATTGTGGAATGGAATAACGCAAATATAAAAATGCACTTAATAACGCTAAGAAAAGCCCTAAAACAAACCATTTCCAGTGTTTTAAGTATTTTTCAACCTCTTCTTTTATATTAAAGTGATTTTGATTGTGAGTTGGTATTTCATTTAATGGTTGCATTTCTATTTTGTTGTTAAAGCAATAATTGTTACAATTAGCGATAATGCCGAAATTCCTATAGTTATATTAGGACCAATTGCAGCTGAATTTACTCTCGTTTTATTTGGCTCCACATAAATAACATCATTTTGAGCTAAATAATAATAGGGAGAAGAAATAAAATTAGGTTTTGTGATATCTATTTTTTGAATTTCTTTATTGCCTTCTTTTTCCCTAATTAGCATTACTGTTTTTCTATTACCATAAATGGTTAAATCTCCAGCCAAACTTAAGGCTTCAAGTAAAGTAATTCGTTCACTATTCACCGTGTAGGTGTTTGGTTTTGCTACTTCTCCTAAAACAGAAACTTTAAAATTAAGAATTCTAAGATTTACCACAGCATCTTTAACATGATCTTTTAAAATAGTTTTGATTTTTTCTATCGCTTCCGATTTTGGTAAACCTCCTATTTTTATAGAACCAATTATAGGAAACTCAATATTTCCGTTTTTGTCAATTATATAGGTTTGAATATTTTGGTTACCCAATGACTCATCAACTTTTAAAGAAACATCTATTAGATTATAAGGAGCTACAATTTCAGGATTTTCAGATGAGATAATTATTGATATTACATCATTTGGTTGTAAATAAGGTTCGTATATTTCAGTTGTTGTTACTGAATTTGCATTTTGTAAATACAAAATATTTTTTTAGACACACAAGATGTTATGCCAGTAATAAAAATTAAAAAAAAAGTATTTTTAAATATTTCATTGTATTTTTTTTACAAATATAAACTTGTTTCACTAAGATTGTTTATCTAAAGATTCATAAACCGAATTCAAACTCCTAAATTCGGGTATGATTTCTTTCATTTTTGAAACAATAACAACATTATCAGCTTTTTTTGACAAATCAATTAAACTAGAAATTGCTATTAAATTTGCTTCATAATCTTCTTCAAGTTCTTTAGAAATCATAATTTTATCATGATGTGTAGGCAATGTTTTTGCAGAGTCGTTTAGTAACTCTTCATATAATTTTTCTCCAGGTCGCAACCCAACAACTTCAATATCAATATCTTTATAAGGTTCATAACCCGCAAGTCGAATCATTTTTTTAGCCAAATCTATAATTTTGACTGGTTTTCCCATATCAAAAATAAAAATTTCTCCACCATTTCCCATAGAACTTGCTTCTAAAACCAATTGGCAAGCTTCTGGGATAGTCATAAAATAACGAATAATTTCAGGATGCGTTATTGTAACTGGTCCACCATTTTTAATTTGATTGGCAAAAAGTGGTACAACAGAACCATTTGAACCTAACACATTACCAAAACGTGTTGTTATAAATTTAGTAACATCTTTTTCATGCTGGTAATACAAAGATTGCACATATTTTTCTGCTATACGCTTACTTGCACCCATAACATTACTTGGATTTACAGCTTTATCAGTAGAAATCATAACAAATTTTTTTTGCTTTGAATTCAAGTGCTAAATCGGCAATATTTTTTGTACCTAAAACATTGGTAAAAATAGATTCTGATGGATTTTCTTCCATTAAAGGAACGTGTTTGTATGCAGCAGCATGAAATACAATTGTAGGTTTATATTTCTCAAAAACTTTTGCCAAAGCTTTTTTACTTCTTATGTCACATAAAATAGGAATTACTGTAAGTTTTTGGTCAAATTTTGCAATTTCTAACGATAATTTATGCAATGGTGATTCTGCTTGGTCAAGAATAAGTATTGTTTTAGGGTTGAATTCTAAAACTTGCCATACAATCTCACTTCCTATAGAACCAGCTGCTCCAGTTATTAAGACTGTTTTATTTGACAATTGTTTTGAAATCAATTTACTATCTAAAACAATTGGTTTACGTTCTAATAAATCTTGAATTTCAAAGTTTTTTATTTTTAGTGATATTTCTTTTTCGTTTTCCCAATTAGAGATAATTGGAACACTAAAAACCTTAATATTATTTTCTAAACAATCATCAACAATTTGTAGTTTTTCATCTTTAGTAAGTGATTTTTCAACTAAAATTAAAGTTGTTGCTTTTTGTTTTCGTAATAAAACAGAAACTTTTTTATTTTTATATAAAATGGGTAGTCCCAAAATACTCTTTGATTTATTTTGACTGGATTTATCCATAAAAGCCACAATTTTGAATCGCGCAGGTTTTTCCGATTTTACAGCATTCGAAATTGCAATTGCATTAACATCTGAACCATAAACGACAGTTGGTATTAGATTTTTAGTATCGGTTGTATTTATTTCAAAAGCAAATTTTACGATTATTCTAAAAAAAAATAAAAAAGAAAAAAGACAATACAAAGCTTATAATAAGACCTGGAAAAAGAAAAATTTTACTATCGTTTATAAAAAAATTTCCATAATTGATAATACTTAAAACTACAAAAGAAGAAAGTGTGGCAAAGAAAAGTTTTACAGCATCTATGAAAGTGGAATGTCTTATAATTCCAGAAAATGTTTTAAATACTACAAAAAAATAATATTAATCGAAATGATTAAAAGATACTGATTAGGTAATGAAATTGTTTTATAAAACCCTAAAGTTAAACTTACTAAAATAACATGTGTCAATAAATTAGCAAAAAGAATGATACCAACATCAATACAAAAATAATCCACCTAGGTAAGTACCCTATTTCGAATAATTTTTCGTTTAACTTTATCATTTTAATCTATTTAACTATTGATTTGAGACCGTAAAAGTACTAAAAAAACTTTGCTATAACAGCACTAATTCTTTCCTTATCTATTGCTGTTAAATTAGAACCAGAAGGCAAACAAAGTCCTTTTTCAAATAAGTCTTCAGCTATATTAGAACCGTAATAAGGATATTTTTCAAAAATAGGTTGTAAATGCATAGGTTTCCAAAGCGGTCGTGTTTCAATATTTTCTTCATCAAAAGCCAATCTTAAAGCTTCTCTTTTATCGTATGAATCTAACAAAATAGCTGTAAGCCAATGATTTGAAAAATAAGTATCATTGGCTCATTAAATACAGAAACTTCATCAATGGATTTAAAAATATCTTTATAAAACTGATTCATTGCTCTTCTTTTAGACACATGACTATCTAAAACTTCCATTTGACCTCTTCCTATTCCTGCACAAACATTACTCATTCTATAATTATATCCAATTTGTGAATGCTGGTAATGAGGTGCTTCATCTCTTGCTTGTGTGGCAAGGAAAATTGTTTTTTCTTTTACTGTTTTTGATTGCGTAACCAATGCACCACCTCCAGATGTAGTAATAATTTTATTGCCATTAAAAGATACTACTGAAATTTCTCCAAAAGTGCCACATTTTTGTCCTCTGTAAGAACTTCCTAATGCCTCTGCACTATCCTCTAAAATCAAAATTTCATACTTCTTTGCTACTGCTAATACTTCATCTACTTTAAAAGGCATACCATATAAATGCACAGCAATAATTACTTTTGGCTTTTTGCCTTTTGAAATTCTATCTACAATAGCTTCTTCTAAAGCCTTTGGACAAATATTCCAGGTTTCATTTTCACTATCTACAAAAACGGGAATAGCTCCTAAATATAAAATAGGATTAGCTGAAGCAGAAAAGGTAAAACTTTGACAAAGCACCTCATCTCCTTGAGTTACTCCTAATTGTAGTAAACCTAAATGAATTGCTGCCGTTCCTGAACTAAGCACTGCCACATTACTTCCATTTACTAAATAATTTTGCAAATCTTTTTCAAAAGCTGTTACATTTGGACCTAAAGGAGCAATCCAATTGGCAGCAAAAGCTTCATTTATGTATTTTTGTTCGTTTCCTCCCATATGTGGTGAAGAAAGCCAGATTTTATCTTTCATTATATATTATACTTTATAATTTTACCAGGAACACCTACAACAACCGCATTATCTGGAATGTTTTCCAAAACCACCGAACCTGCACCAATAACTACATTTTTACCAATTATAATGTTTTGAATTACACTTGCACCAATCCCAATTTGAGTTCCCTCACCTACAACAACATTTCCTCCTAAAGTTGCATTAGGTGAAACATGAACAAAATCCTCAAGAACACAATGATGTTCAATAATGGCTCCAGTATTTATAATACAATGATTTCCAATAATTGACTCTGGATTTACAACAGCAGTAGCCATTATTTGTGTTCCATTTCCTATTTTCGAGAATTTGGACACAACTGCACTTGGGTGAATTGTCATAACAAAATTAGTTTTTAAGGTTGTGGCTATCTTTTTACGTAAAGCATTATTTCCTATGGTGATAATGCAATTCTTATCTATTAAATAGTTTCCTTTTGGCTTTTTATTTACAGATATACCAAAAACACTATCCTCTTTTGGTTTATCATCAAAAATTGATTTAATAATATATTTTCCTTCAGAAAGTAAAACATCTACAACTACATGACAATGTCCACCAGCTCCATATAAATAGACATTTGTACTTCCATTAAATGGTTCTATTGTGGCAGTATTTTCAGCATTTATACCTTCTCTAAAAACGACCTTTTTTATCGTTTGCAACAGAATACGTAAATCTAAAACAAAAGAAATATGTTCTACATAATAAACATCTAAATTAAACTTTGTTTCCCAATCAATTGCATTCCTACCATTTATTTGAGCCCAACCCGTTATTCCAGGTTTTACTTCATGTCTCCTATTTTGAAAAGGAGAATATAAATTCATATATTGTGTTAAAAGTGGTCTTGGTCCTATTAAACTCATGTCTCCAATTAAAACATTAAACAATTGAGGAATTTCATCTAAGATGTTTTTCGTACAAATGTTCCTATTCTTGTTAATCGTTCTGCATCAGATAAAAGATTTCCTTTTGAATCTCTCTTATCATTCATGGTTTTAAACTTTATGATGCTGAAAATTTTACCTCTATAGCCAGGTCTTTTTTGAACAAAAAAAGGTTTTCCTTGATTTGCAAAAAACAATAAAATAGTAATAATTAAAAAAAAAGGAAATAGAACTACTAATCCAATGATGGAAAGAAGTAAATCTAAAATTTTTTTTAAGTAATTTTTATACATTATTTTCTAATTGTTTGTATTCTTTTAAAATGGCATCCCAAACGAATTGTTGCTTAAACTTTTTTAAGATTATTTCTCTTGTTTGCATTTTTAACTTTTCATACAAAATAGAATCATCAAGAATCTGCTTCATGGCTTCAAAAATAAAATCTATATTTTTAACTGGAATTTGTATTCCGTTTACATTGTGCTCTATAATTTCATTACAACCATTAATGTTTGTTACTATAGCTGGTAATTCCATAGCACCAGCTTGCAAAACAACATTTGGAAAACCTTCTCTATAACTTGGAAAAACTAATACATTACTTATTGAATAGTATAACCTTATGTCTTCTTGAAAACCTACAGATAAAATATTCTCATTTAATTCAATCTCTCTAATTGTACTTGCTTGTAAAGGATCTAATTTTTCCTCCATAGAACCCACAAGCAACATTTTACAATTTCTATTTATTTTAGACAGCTTAGAAAAAGCACTTATTAACTCATTAATACCTTTATCAGAAACTAATCGTCCTACAAAGATAAAAACAAAGTCGGTTGTTTTAATTTCAAGTTGTTTTTTTAAAACATTTTGATCATGAAAGGAAACTTTCTCTTTGGAAAAAAAATTTGTATCAATACCGTTAATATTGCCGTTTGCGAGAACCTTTAGTGGTCTTGAAGTTATTTTATAATGTATCAAATCATTTTTAACACCCTCACCTTCAGGATAAACATGAGTAGCACATTTACAAAGTAATTGATCCATTAAAATTAATAGCTTTTGAAACAAACCTTTTTTGGATGGAAATACTAATCCCGTAAAGGTATGCAAACGAATTGGCACACCTGCATATTTAGCTGCAATCATGCTTAACAAACCTGCTTTTGGAGTAATTGAATGAACTATAAGAGGCTTTTCTTTTCTAAATAAAAAATACAATTGAAATAAGGATTTCAAGTCTTTTAATAAACTTATAGAGCGAGACATTTTTACTGAGACAACTCTTATCTTTTCTCTTTTAACAACAGTTTCTAAATCCTTATCTTGACCAGAAACACCAATTATATCATAGTATTCATTTAGAAAAGCTAATTGTCCATGCAATAAAAAATTTAATGACATAGCTACTGTTGAAACACGAATAATCTTATTTTTTTGAAATTGCTTCATAAAGGCATATGTGTTTTTCAATCATAGTATTTATATCATATTTTTTAGCTCTTTCCATACATTTGATGCTTACTTCATTATACAGCGCTACATTATTTGATAACTTTAAAATTATTTCGGTCAACTCGTTCTCATTTCCACATTCAAAAAGTAAACCTGCATTTTCCACAACTTCTTTTAAACCAGGAACATTTGAAGCAATAAAAGGTTTCCCAGAAGCCATTCCTTCAATTGAGAACAAAGATAAGCCTTCATACTTTGAAGATAAAACAATATAGTCTACTGATTTTAACAATTGAGGAACATCGGTTCGTATGCCTAAAAAGCATACTCTATTTTGTAAATTTAGTTCACTTACTAACTGTTCGATTTTAACCTTGTTTATACCTTCACCAGCAAAAAAAGGTGAAAATTTTCAGGTAAATGTAAAAGTGATTTTACTACTGTTGTATGATCTTTTGGCTCTTGAAAAGAAGAAATTTGGAGAATTGATTGTAAATTTTCCTTTTGGTTTACTCCAAATAAATCCTTTAATGGTTCAGCTTGTTTAATTTTCTCTAAGTCTATTCCATTTTCAACAACAACAATAGATTGATTTTTTAGAGAAACATGATTTTGAATGTTATTTTTTACAGTTTCTGTTATTGCAATTATAACATGATAGGATTTATAAATAAGTTTGTCAATCCATCTAAAAAAACGCTCTTCATTCTTCTATTTGAAGTACTATGTTCTGTAAAAACTAATTTCACATTGGTAAACGAAAACCATTTTGCTAAAACAACAAAATATTGAGCAGGAAACAAATGTACATGTACGACATCATACTTCTTTAAATATGGTATTATTTTAAATATTAAAAAAGGATTGTAAACAGTTCTTTTCGTTAGACTGAAAATTGAGCAACATTTTTTTTCTTTTAATTTTTTTAAAAATGGATGTTCATTGCCTTTTAAAAGTAACAAATCAGTTGCGATTCCTTTCCTGTTATATAATGGAATTGTGTCTAAAAGAAGCTTTTCTGCTCCTCCAGTTGCTAAAGAATTAATGATGTGCAAAACTTTCATTTTAGTTTTTTGTTTTATCTTTTAAATACATTAAACAACCTAAAGGAAATGCTATTATTGAAATAAGTAAAGAAACTTTTTTTAATTTATTTAAAAAACTAAGTTTTGAATGAAAAGAAAATCTCCAATAGTTTGCAGTTGCTTTTGCTTTTCCTAAAAAAGGAATAGCATAAGAAGCTAATTCTGAATAAGTAAGCATTGAAGCTATTGGTGACCTCATTCTGATTTTTGTGATTTTTGCAGTCAATCCATCTTCTAAATATTCACATTCGTAAATAGATTCATTAAAATATAGTAATTTATATTTTTGTGCTATTCTATTCCAAACTAAAGCTTCGGGGCAAAATTTCTCATTAGGGATTTCTGGAAAAGGAAACTGTTTTAAAATTTTTGTCTTAAAAACTTCTGCTAAATCTCCTTGAATTTTATTTTTAAATCGTATTGACAATCCATCAGTTATTAAATCGTTAAAAGGTTTTTCCGAACCAACAATTTTTTTATTGAAATAGGCCTTTCTACCAGCTACTCCTACAAGATTTATATTTGATTTAATAGTCTCATATTTTCTATGAATTACTTCCAAAGTATTATCAGGTAATCGATCATCACTATCAACAATAAAAAACAAATCTCCTTTTGCTAATGAAACTCCTTTATTGATCGCAATATGTTTTCCTTTATTATCTTGTTTATAATAATTGATTTCTATTTTATTTTCTTTTTGAAAATTGCTGACTAATTTTTCTGTTTCATCTATTGAACCATCATCAACAATAAGCCATTCAAAATCATGAAAATTTTGTTGTAACAAAGATTGATACAAATTGTTTAATCTATAAGCTCTATTATAAGAAGGTGTAAAAATAGTTAGTAGCATCTTTCTTTATCTTTTATCCATAAATTCCCATTGACTATTTCTATCGAAATCTTGAAAAATAGTTTTATAAGGCATAAAATCCCCATCATCATATACAATAAGCAATCTAAAGAACAATAAGCTATAATATAAGTAAATACTCATTTTAAAAAGCTTCTTTATTTCTAATTGTTGAATAAATTGAAATATTTGTGGCAAAGCTAGAACTAAAAAAATAAAGTAATACCAACCAAATCTTATAAATGAAGCATTTGTCAAAGCCATAATATTTATTAAAACATAGAGATAAAGTCCGTTTAAAATTAAAGTGCCTTTTTTTGATTGGTAAAATTGAATTCTAAATTTTAATATTAAATAAATTAATAAGACCGATTCTATCAGGTAAAACAAATTAACAGATCCTGATCTAGATATATAAGCATCTACCCTATCGTTTTCAACACTTTCAGAAATAAGAGCCATAAAATAATTTGTTAATGGAGAAATAGAAATTACTAAAGCTATTACTGCAATAACAAACATATTTAGTTGATTGAATTTTTTATTTGCTAGAAAAAAGATAGGTAAAAAAACAATTGAACTTTTATGAATTAAAAAAGCAATTATTAATAAAAAGAAGAAAAACGTATAAAATCTGCTTTTAAAACATAACGAATTGAAAACCAAATAACACCCATCGCAATTCCTTGTCGTAGATAGACAAACGACATTAAAAAAAACTTACAAAATAAAATAAACAGGGAAAAATAGACTATCGAGCTGTATTTTTTAACTGTGTAAAAATGAAAAAGCATAATAATAGCAGCACAAGCAAAAAACATGAAATATCGATTATCACTAAATTGTCTTAAAAAAAAATATACCACCTAAAACCGATTTCAAAAGTAGAAAATTGCATTAATTGGTCTAAAGGAACTTCATATACTTCTGCATAAATATAAACATCATAACCACCTATCATATCTCGAAAACCAGAAAATAAAATCACAACAATTAAAAAGATATAATAGCCTAATTGAGTCTTTTTATCTGATGGAATAAAAAACAAAAATGAAGCTAAAAGAAATAATAAAATATAAGGAATCATCTATTTACCATTTATATATTTTTGCTTTAAAATAGCTATTTTTTTTGCAATAATAAATGGATATTTTTTATTTACCATATATTGAAAAACCATAACTTTAAAGTTGTTCGTTTTATTTGAAATAGGAATTAGTTCTTCTTTATAATAAATATTAAAAACATCTTTAACATAAGATAACGAATAATTATAAGTTAATAAACTATAAAAAAATCCTAATATTGAATGTGATAATTTTCATTTA